>NZ_SMJY01000044.1:0-34360 GCF_004348355.1 Micromonospora sp. KC721
CAACAAACAATGTTGCCAAAGGAATCCCAACCAGACAGACCAAAGCCTGACCAGTCCGGGGTATCAAAACAATTTGGCACTGGCTTTACAAGCACCCTGTTGAGTTCTCAAAGAACAACCACACACCGCCCGGAAACCCTCAACCGAGGACCCCCGACCCGGGGCACCACATCCACCCGTGACCACCACTCTCGCGGCGAGCACTTTTACCACATTACCCGGAGATTTCCGCCGTGTCAAACCGCTTTGTCGCGATCCGCACCACATCAACCCAATTCCGGGCGCCACGCATCATCAATCGGCTTCCGCCGCTCTCGTCGTGACTTCCGACAGGCCGGCCGTCGCGGTCTCCCGCGAGTATGCCCGGTGCCCCGCCGGCGTTGAACCATACCCGGTCGGCTCCGCCCCGCCAAATCCGCCTCACGACAGATCCAGGGGCACCGCCCGGTCCCGGTTACCAGAGGCACAGCCTCCGCACCCCCAGGTCCATTCCCGCGCTCCGGCCTTCCAGGCTTTCGCCTGTTTCGTCCGTTCCGCGCTGGCAGAGAGAAAGCTACGCCCCCGGCCAGATGATCGTCAAATCCGCTGGCGGCGTGTCGCGTCACACCATCGCCGCCGCGCCACCACCGTCACTGCGGACGGCAGTCGCTGCCGCAGGCGTACGAAGATGTCCTCGGCAGTGACCGGTCGGGTGCGGAAACGCGCGCAATCCGGACAACGTCCAGCGGAAGGCAGCCCATTCCTCCGGTCGTATCCGAAAAGAGCCGGAAACCGCCGGTGACGTGGGCGCCGTGGACGGTGGACGACCGGACGATCCGACGTCCGAAAGTGGTCGGCCGACCCGTCGGTGCTCGACGTCGACAACCGTCCCGATCAGCGGGGCAACCCTATGACCGGCGCCGCGGCGGCGGTAGCGTTGCCCCACATCACTGGCCCGTGGGCGATTCCGCGTGGCGCTCGGAAGGTACGGAGGGTGCTGCATGTCCAACGGCGGAGAGCCGTTCGCGCTGCGTGACGACGCGGCCGGTCGGCCGCAATTCGAAACTGCCCTGCGCGGCTACGACAAGCGGCAGGTGGACCGGTACGTCGAACAGACCGACGGTCGACTGGCCATGCTGACCGCGGAGCGCGACCAGGCAGCCGGGCAGCTCCACGGGCTCACCGCGCACATCCAGCGGCTTCAGTCCGAGGTGACCGAGCTGCGCCAGCGGCCGGCGCAGGTGGACCGCGCCTCCTTCCGTGACCTCGGGCCCATGGTCGACCAGATTCTGGCGCTGGCCGAGAAGCAGGCCGGAGTCATCACCGAGTCGGCGACGCAGCGGGCGAGCGCCCTGCAGACCGAGGCGGAGAAGATGCTCGCCGAGGCCCGGGAACGGACCGCCGAGGCGCTGCGTGAGCTGGAGGACGAGCTGTCGTCGCGCCGGGCCGAGCAGGACAAGGCGTACGAGGAGCGCCGGTCGGTGGCCGAGCAGAAGCTGGCCGAGATCCACGAACGGGCCGAGAAGCTGCGCGCCGAGGGCGAGGCGGCGCACGAGCGCGCCCAGCAGGAGGCGAAGCGGATCAGTGAGCAGACCGCGAAGCAGATTACCCAGACCCGGGCCGCGGCCGAGGCGTTGACGAAGGCGGCGCGGACCCAGATCCAGCAGGAGATGCAGGCGGCCCGGTCGCAGAGCCAGCAGGAGCTGGCCCAGCTTCAGGCGACCGCCGAGAAGGAGATCGCCGAACGGCGGGCCGCGATCGAGGATGAGTTGGCCGCGCAGCGGGCCGCGGCGGAGCAGGAGTTGACCAGCCAGCACAGCGCCGCCGAGCAGCGGATCCAGACGTTGATCGCGGAGGCGCAGCAGTACGCGACGGAGGTCCGCCAGCGTGCCGACGAGCAGGTGGCCGGGCATCAGGAGCAGTTGACGGCGCTGCGGCAGGAGATCACGGAGCGGCAGCAGGCGCTCTTCCAGGCCCGCGAGGAGCTGGACACGGCCCGCGCCCAGCTTGCGCAGATCCAACAGGAGGGGGACACCGTGGAGCGGGAGCTCCACCAGTTGCAGCGCCAGCTGGAGGAGGTACGACGCAGCCTCGCTGCCGAGACCCGGCGGCTGGAGGAGACACGTCAGGCGGCCGACTCGGTGGAGCGGCACGCCAAGGAGGTGCGGGCGCGGGTGCAGCGGGAGGCGAAGCGGGTGGCGGATCTCGCGGCCGCGGCGGTGATGGCGGCGGCGGCCGGCGGGTCGGAGACGGCCGAGTTCCCGGTGGTGGCGGCGCGCCCGCCGGTGGAGCCGATCCAGGACGCGCCGGAGCAGCGGCCGGTCGGGCAGCCGGCACCGGATCGGCCGGCACCGGAGCCGTACCTGCCGGCGTCGGCGCACCGGTCCGAGGCGGTGTCGAGCGGCTGACCCGACGGTCAGGCGCTCGGCCGGCCCGGGAGGCCGTACCCCCGGTCGGCCACACGGTGGAGCACCCACCGCTGGAAGCGGCGTGCCTCGGCGCGGCCCGGTGGCGGGCCGCCGTCCCGGGCTGCCAGGCAGCGTTCGATCAGGTCGACGTGCCGGCCCGACGCGGCCACCCGGCGGCCGGCGGCCAGCTTCGACAGCCAGACCCCGTCCCGCACCCGGACCAGCGAGCGGCAGGCTCCCAGCACCGCGTCCTCGGCCCCGGCCGCCGGTGGGTCCATCGCGGCCCGGCGGTCCGATCTGCCGTCCGCGCCGGCGGCGTCGGCGTCGGGGCGGGCCAGCCACCAGCGCAGCGCCTCGACCAGCAGCCGGTGCAGGTCGTCCGGGTGCAGGTCGGTGAAGGTTTCGGCGGCGGACGGGCCCAGGAGGGCGTACCCGTGCTGGTGCAGGATGCTGCGGTCCAGGCCGTACCAGAACCGGCCGTCGGCGGCCGCTCGCCGCGCCGGGTCGTCGGTGACGCGGAACGGCATCCGAGCCCCGGTGTTCAGCTCCAGCTCGAACGCGGGCTCCGCGGTGCCCGACCCGACCGCCGCCCGGGTGTAGGCGACCAGTTCCAGGCCGCGCGCCGGGCAGGGCAGCGCCTCGTGCCGCAGCCGGGCCACCAGCTCCCGTTTGCCGGCGGCGTCCAGCGGGCCGGCGACGACCAGGGCGACATCGATGTCACTGCGGCCCGGCTGATACGCGTCGAGCGCGACGGAGCCGGCCGCGTACGCGCCGACCAGGGTGTCGCCGAGGACGGTACGGACGGCGTCGACCAGGTCGTCCAGGTAGCGGCGCAGCGTCGGCTCCACGGCGTCATTCTCGGCCACCAGCGGGGTGACGCCGCCGCCGGGCGGCGTCCCGGCGGCGGCGTCACGCGTCCGTCTCGGGGCAGCAGACCGTCAGCGCCCCGGGAACGACCTTGACCTTGAGCCGTCGGGTCCGTCCCCGCGCGCCGCCGTCCAACTCGTACGTCTTGGGTTCGGCGAAGCGGACCTTGACCTTGCGGCCGCGGGTGATCCGCACGAACGGCGAGTCCTCGGAGCGGCCGGTGGCCATCCGGCCCAGGGTGCGCGCCCAGTCGATCGCGCCGCTGGCGGTGGCCACGCCGACCTCCAGGGCTCCGTCGTCGGGGCGGGCGTCGTCGAAGGCCGGCACACCCCCGGTGATGGTGCCGACGTTACCGAAGAGCACGCAGCTCGCCTCGGCGTCGAACCAGTCGGCGCCGTCGACGGTGATCCGGGTCCGGGTCAGTTCGCCCCGCACGTGCCGCAGCCCCGTCCAGACGTACGCGGCGCGACCGAGCCTGCCTTTGAGCTTGCGGTCGGCCTCGCGGATCAGGTCCCCGTCGAAGCCGGCGCCGGCCATCACGGCGAAGTGTTCGCCGTTGAGTCGCCCCAGGTCGAGGGTGCGCCGCCGGCCGTGCAGACCGATCCGGACCGCCTGGGCGAGGTCGGTGGGGATGCCGAGGTTGGCGGCGAAGAGGTTGGCGGTGCCGGCGGGCAGGATCGCCATCGCGGTGTCCGTGCCGGCGAGGGCGTCCGCGCAACGCTGCACCATACCGTCGCCGCCCCACACGAAGACCAGGTCGGCGCCCTTCCCCACCGCCTTGCGGGCCTTCTTCGGGGCCTCGCGGCTCTTCGGCACCTCGTACCAGAGCAGGCGCTCGACCCCGGCGGAGACGAGGGTGGCGCGCAGCGCGTCGAGGCCGCCGCCGAGGGTCTTCTTCCGGTGGGCGACGACCGCGATCGTGCCGGTTCCGGACCGGGTGTCGGGTTTCGCCGTGGTGCTGGGGCTCATGTCCGCAACTGATACCCCGCGACGCCGGTTCCCACGCGGCCCGGCGTCGCCCCGGCCCGGGTTGGCGCCCGACGGCCGGAGGGTGATCGGGTGGGCGACAAGTGGTGTTCACATTGTGGTCGTCAGTCGTCCATACCGCCTGCGAACGTTCACGATCATGGCTGGCGCGACGGCAACACCTGGGACACACTTGAGGCCCGAGATCGAGGGACGGGGGCATGGGTAGCTCCACACAGGACGACGCGGCGGCGGCTTTCGTACAGGAGCTCACGCACTGGCGACACCAGCGCCGACTGTCCAAGAAGGAACTGGCCGAGCGGACCGGCTTCGACCCCTCCTACGTCAGCCACATCGAGAACGGGCGGCACCAGCCGACCGAGGAGTTCGCCCGGCGGGCGGAGCTGGCCCTCGACAGCGGCAACCGGATCTGGCAGCGCTACGTCGCGTTCGCCGGCACCCGGCCGGTGGCGGGGCGACCGCCCGTGCTCGGCCCCACCGCCGTACCGCCCCCGACCGGGCCACACCTGGTCATCGACGACGAGCAGGCCGACCTGGCGCTGGTCGACGGGGCGTACGAGTGCCGGTTCCGGCGGGTGCTGCACAGCGTCGGCACCGAGCCGATCACCCGGCACACCGTGCAGATCGACATCGACCGGTTCCCCGACGACCCGGCCCGCTCCACCGCCTTCCACAGCCGCCACCCGCTCACCCTGGACGAGGTCGACTTCCGGGCGTACCTCGGCGTCGATCGCGAGCCGATGCGCTGGCGGGTGACCCGCAGCCGGGACGCCTTCCTGAAGATCACCCTGCCGCTGGAGATCGGCGGGGCACCGGCGCCGCTCTACCCGGGGCAGCGCACGGTCGTGGACTACGCCTACCGGGTGCCGGCGTGGAAGTTCGGCGACTGGTTGCAGCGCGACATCCGGCTGCCCACCCGCCGGCTCACCGTGCGGCTTGCCTTCCCGGCCGCCGCCCGGCCGACGGTCTGGGCCAGCGAGACCTCCTTCACCTCCGAGACGACCGCGGACGTCACCCCGCGCCGGCAGGAACGGGCGGGCGTCGTGGCGTACGAGTGGGAGGTGCCGCGCCCCCGGCTGCGGGCGCAGTACCGGGTGCACTGGCGCTACGGCGACCCGAGCGCCCTGGTCGGGGTGGACGTTCCCGGGCAGTCGCCCGGGGCCGACCCGGACGACCCGGCGACCGGGTGCTGACCGGGCGTGGAAGTCCCCCGCCCGGGTGTCGTTTCCGACAGATCGGTCCGCATCTCGATGCACTCCGTAGCGGCCCGACCGACCCCGCCCTTAGGCTTGATTGTCGATGGGGAGCCGGAGCGCCGGCACCACCTCGGCACCGGGTTACGGACGTGGGCTGAACGCAGCACCGGAAGGCAGGCTGGAGTGACCCGAGACGGTGAGCCTGGGGCCGGATTCGCCCACCGCGCGGACAACAGGCGCGTGGCGTACGAGGTCACCGGCGCGCCCGACGGGTTCCCCGTCTTCCTCATGCACGGCACCCCGGGCAGCCGACGCGGCCCGAAGCCGCGCAGCATCGTGCTGTACCGGATGGGTGTGCGGCTGATCGCCTACGACCGGCCCGGCTACGGCGACTCGGAACGCCGCGAGGGACGGGACGTGGCCGACGCCGCACGGGACGTCGAAGCGATCGCCGACCAGCTCGACCTGGCGCGGTTCGCCGTCGCCGGGCGCTCCGGCGGCGGCCCGCACGCGCTGGCCTGCGCCGCCGACGGGGCGCTGCGGGACCGGGTGGCCCGGGTGGCGGTCCTGGTCAGTTTCGCCCCCGCCGACGCCGCCCGGCTGGACTGGTTCGCCGGGATGAACGGCGACAACGTCCGCGGTTTCGGCGGCCGGGACGACCACGACACGGCGACGATGATCGCGCAGATCCGCCGGCGGGCGGCGCGGGTCGTCGAGGACCCGAGGTTCCTGCTGGAGGAGCTGATGGTGCAGATGAGCGCGGCGGACCGGCGGGCGGTCAACGACGCCGCGCTGCGCCGGCTCATCGCCGACACCTACGAGGAGGCGTTGCGCGCCGGCCCGTACGGCTGGATCGACGACGTGCTGGCGTTGCGCCGCAGCTGGAAGTTCGACCTGGCCGCGATCGACACCGCGCGGACCCCGGTGCGGCTGTGGCACGGCGCGGAGGACACCTTCGCCCCGGTCGGGCACGCGCGATGGCTCGCCGGGCAGATCCCGGGCGCCGAGATCGAGGTGCAGCCGGGCGCGGCCCACTTCGACGCCGTGGAGGAGTTGCCCCGGGTGCTGGGCTGGCTGACCGAGGCGGACCAGGCAACCGGCCGCGACCTGCTGATCGGCACCCGCCCCGCTCAGTAGTGGTGCGGGTCGAGAACGCGGCGTACCAGCCGTCCGTCCCGCAACACCAGCACGCTCGGATGGTGCTGGCCGACCCGGTCGGCGAGCTGGTCGGCGACGCGGGTGCGGCCGATGCTGACCCGGCCGCCCGAGGCCATCTGGTGCACCGTCTCCAGGTTGCCGATGCTGCGCAGGGTGTCCGGATGCTCGGGACCGAGCACGTCGGTCAGCCGGGCCACCACGTCGCGCAGCTGCTCCCGCCCGGCGGCCAGGTCACCGGAGTAGGCGGTGAAGACCGCGACATTGTTGTCGGCCGCCATCACGAACGGGTGCCGGGGGTGCAGCGCCGCCCGCAGCTCCGCGGCGGCCGATCCGGCCAGCTTCGCCCCGCCCGCGGTGTCGCCGGCGTCCCAGGAGGCGACCGCCAGGTTGTTCCGGCACACCCCCACGTACGGGTGCCCGGCGCCGAAGACCTGGGTGAGGACCTGCTCGACCTCGATCAGCTCCGCCCGGGCCCGCTCACCCTCGCCGAGGAGCATCAGGTTGGCCGTCCAGCTCAACCAGGCGAAGAGGGTGTCCGGGTCGGTCACGCCGAAGCTGGAGCGCAGCCGCTCGTAGGTCATCTCCAGCAGCTCCCCCGCCGCGGCGATCTCACCGACGCTGCGCAGCGACGCGGCGAGGTTGGCCTGGGTGGCCAGCACGTCACGGGAGTGGTCGCCGAAGATGTTCCGGTAGCCCTCCACCGCGCCGCGCAGCAACGCCACCGAACGCTCGTACTCGCCGAGTTCACGCAGATCACGGGCGAGGTTGCTGGCCGAGAGCAGGGTCCGGAAGTGGTTCGGGCCGAGGACCAGCCGCAGCCGGCTGTGGGTCTTCTCGTCCAGCTCCCATGACTTGGTGAAGTCGCCCATCATCTGGTACGACGCGGCGAGGTTGTTGGCGGAGATCAGGGTCCGGCGGTGGTCCTCGCCGAACACCTCCACCGACGCCGCGTAGGTTTGCAGGTCCCGTTCCAACGCCTCCTGGTAGCGGCCGAGCGCCCGCAGGTCACCGGCGTAGCCACCGGCGGTCATCAGGGTGTACGGGTGGCTGGCGCCGATCAGCTCCTCCTGCTGGCGCAGGGTGTCCTCGTCCAGTTCGCAGGCCTCCTGGAAACGGCTCAGGCCGCGCAGCAGGTTGGCCCGGTTGAACCGCAGGTGCAGCAGCTGCACCCGCAACGCACGGTGGGCGGGCGAATCCGGGGACAGCTCCCCGAGCCGGGTCGACCAGATCTTGTCGGCCTGCCGGGCGTACTGCTCGCCCTGGGCGTAGCCGCCGTTGAGGTAGATGTACCGGATCCGGTCGATGACCAGTTGCCGGACGTTGTCGTCGGCGCAGGAGACCGCGTCGGAGCCGTCCAGGTGCGGCCAGAGGATGCGCAGCCGCTCCTGCAACGCCGGGTCCTCCACCTCCCCGGAGGGGCGGGATCCGGCGAGGATGCGGTGCACGTCGTGCTTGACCTCGTCCAGTTCCCGGTCGGACATCCGGGCCCGCAGCGCCGCCTGGAGCAGCCGGTGCACCTGCACCCGCTGCGCGTGCAGATCCACCTTGATCAGTGCCAGCCGGTTGATCCGCTGCACCAGGGCCGCGGCGATGTCCCGCTCGTCGACCCGGTCGGCGACCCGGGCCGCGACGACCGGGTCGTGCGGGGCGATCACCCGCGCCACCTGGTCGCCGTAGAGCAGCTCCAGGGAGATCTCCGGGGCCAGCACCGAGGCCAGCTGCAACAACCGGTACGCCCCGGCCGACTGCTCCTTCAACCGTTGCAGCGAACGGCCCCAGACGTCGGTCTCCGGGCCAGTGCGTTCCAACCCGGCCAGGTACTCCCCCACCGGCGTGCCGGTGTCGGCCAACCAGGCACCCGCCATCGCCACCAGGATCGGGATGTTCTCCACCGCGTCGGCGACCCGCTCGGCCTCGACCACGCTCATCGACCCCTCGCCGATGCGGGCCCGCAGGTGGGCCACGCTCTCCGCCCGGTGGAACGCCTCGACGTCGACCGCCCGGGCCAGGTCGCCCCAGTCCGGGTTGCGGGTAGTCACCAGCACGTGCCCGTTGCCCTGCGGCAGGAAGTCCCTGACCTGCTCGTACTGGTCGACGTTGTCGAAGACGAGCAGCCAGCGCACCGGGTGGCCGGTGGCGTCCCGACGCTCCCCCCGGCTGAGCCACTGCCGCACGGCCCGGGTCTTCTCCGGAATGGTGGGCAACTCCGGCAGGCCGAGTTCCCGACCGAGGTCGGCTACCTGGACGTCGACGAACTGCGGCGGGTCCGCCTCCACCCACCAGATCACGTCGTACGCGCCGCGGAAGCGGTGGGCGTACTCGATGGCCAGCTGGGTCTTGCCGATGCCCGCGCCGCCGCGCAGCGCCACCGGGACGGCCGCGCCACCGGCGGTTTTCAGCTCCTCGCGCAGCCGGCGCAGCAGTGGCTCCCGCCCGGTGAACCGGACGTTGCGCCCCGGCGGGTTGAACACCTCCGCCCCGACGGCCGGGTAACGGGCGCCGGGAACCGGGTGCCCGGGTTCGCCCGCCGGCCGCCCGACGAGGCGCAGCACCTGCTCGGCGGCGGCGTCCGCGCCCCGGTCGTGCACCGAGGCCCACCCGCCCGCGGCGAGATCCGGGGCGGGTGGGGTGTCGTCCAGGTGCACCGCCAGGGTGGGCACGCCGGGTCCGACGGGCTCCGGCCCGGATCGGTCGCGCGCGGCCCGGTACGCGCGGGACACCAGCCGCAGCTCCCGGTAGACGACACCGGGCCGCACCGCGGCGGGCTCGTCCGGCGCGACGGGCAGCACCCGCAGGTCCGCGGCGGTGAGCACGGCCTGCGCCCACTCCGCCCAGGCCTGGTCCTCGGCGACGTGCCGCAGCACGATCAGCTCGTCGGCGACGGCCGGCTTGCGCTCGAAGCGCTGCACGGTCCGCAGCCGCAGCGCCTCGTCGATGCGGGGCAGGGCGGTGACCCGACCGTTGGTGATGTGGCCGGTCAGGGTCTCGTACGCGCTGAGCAGGGTGGTCCGGCCGCCCGGTTCGTCGCCGAAGGTCGCCAGCGTCTCCTCGTAGGCGTAGTACGCCCGGTAGGGCACCTCGACGGTCAGCCAGTACTCCTGCCGCTCGGCGTCGGTCATGCCGCTGGGCAGGCCGGCGAAGCGCTGCATGGCCAGCGCCCGGCCGGCGTCCCGCTTGCTCTTCTCCCCGTCGTCGACCCGCATCGGCACCGGCAGCACGCGCCGGGCGCGGCGGCCCTCGTAGCCACGTACCCGGGCGGCCACCGCGGCGGCGCCGTCGATGCCCTGTCCGCTGAGGGTGAAGCAGTCGACCAGCACGTCGGGCAGGTGGATGGTGCAGATCTCGGCAACGTCGCTGATGCCGGTACGACTGTCGATCAACGTCCAGTCGTAGTGCCGCTTCATGTCCTCGCGCAACGCGTCGAAGAACTGCGCCCCGCCGAGCCGGTTGTAGAAGTTGTCCCAGTTCAGGCCGGTGACGCTGGTGGCGTAGTCGGGGTTGTGCCGGCCGGCGAGCAGCAGGTCGAGACTGCCGCCACCGGGAAAGTCCCAGCTCACCGAGAAGGCGTAGTTGTGCACCCGGGCGAAGCGGCGGTGCCAGTCACCGGGCCGGGTGTCGGTGTCGCCGGCCTTGCGACGCCGGGCGTTCTCCCACTCGTACTCCAGGATCAGGTCCATCACGCCGCCGGTGGAGGCGACCTGTTCCGGGTCGAGGAACGGCGCGAAGAATCGGTGCAACCCGGGGGATTCCAGGTCCCAGTCGGCGACCAGCACCCGCTGCCCGTTGGCGGCCAGGATCCAGGCCGTGTTCGCCAGCGCCATGGTGCGGCCGGTGCCGCCCTTGTAGGAGTAGAAGGTGACGACCTGGCCCTCGCGTGGTGGCGTCATCGGTGGTCCTTCCCTCGCCGTACGTCTGATGGCCCGTCCGGTCGCAGGCTGGGCCGGGGCTCGGCCGGACCGTCGGGCGGAGCTACCGGGCCGTGTCGCAGGAACAGCTTGCGGGCCTCGATGACCAACTGTGGCGCGCAGCGTTCGAACTCCGCGATCTCACGTACCGGCAGCACCTGCGGGAACCGGGCGTCCTGCAAGCTACCGGCGATCGTCTCCGGGATGGCGTCGCCACGCGCGCCGTCCGCGGCGATGACCAGCGGAACGGCCCAGCGGGGCAGGTCGTCGACCGCCGCGCGTACCGCGCCGGGGCCGACGCTGGCGTCGACCAGCACCACGGTGGGGCTCTGCGCCGCCCGGGCCGGGGCCTCGGCCAGATCGACCACCCGGGTGGGCAGCCCCAACCGCTCCGCGGTGGCGGCCACGTAGTCGGCGACGGGAAGCGCGTGCTGGTCGGGGTACGGCCGCCAGCCGGCGCCGTGCGGGGTGACCAGGGTGATCACCAGCGGGGTGTCGCCGCTCTCGACCCCCGGGCTGCGGGTCAGGGGCACCGCCCGGGACGGGGCGAGCGGCTCGGACTCGGCGACCGCGACGATCTGCTCGGCCAGCGCCGCCAGGATCGTCCGGTACGGCCGCCGGTAGGCGCTCAGCTTGCACAGCGCCCGCAGCCCGTTCTCGGCGTAGTCGGCCCGGTCGGCCGGATCCTGGGCCAACCGGAGCGCCTGGTCCGCCTCCGGCCGGTCCTCCCAGGGCGGTAACGGCAGCCAGAGCACCGGCAGCACGTGCCGGGCCGCCCGGCCCGGCGGCAGGGCGACCAGACGGCTGCGGAACGAGTCACGCTCGCCCACCGCCCAGGGGTTGCCGAAGTACTTGGGTGAGTAGAGCGGCACGAAGACGTGGGTCACGCTGAGCGCGTCGGTGAGGGTCCGCCGAAGGTCGGCGCCCGGGTCGACCAGCCCGTCGAAGAAACCGACGTCGAGTTCCGCGGCCCGGCGGGCCCGTTCCCGTACCGCGAACGCGAGGTCCTGGAAGAACCGGTTGACCCAGAAGTCGGTATCCGGCCGGGCCGACGCCGACAGCGGCACCGAGTGGGCGTAGCTGAGGAAGAAGTACGTCTGCCGGGCCGTCGGTGTGCCCGTGGAGGTGGTGTCCGACCAGGTCATGCCCCGACCTCCTCGAACGTGGTGCGGAGCCGACCCAGGTCGGTGGGGACCTCCGCCCGCACCCAGTGGGTGTGGTACGCCCGGGCGACCCGCTGGGCCAGCCGCCAGACCACCGCGTCGTAGGCGTCGCGGCCGTTCTTGCCCAGGCTCAGCAGGCCGTAGATGCCCTCTTCCTGGTACTGCGGCGCGATGTCCGAGGGTAGCCGGGTCGGGCTGAACATCTGCCGCTGCGACACGGCCGGCGGCATCGACCGGCGCTCCACCACCGACCAGTTGACCGGGATGATCGGGGTCTCCCCCGGGGAGGCGGTCGCCCCGGGACGCAGCGTGAACCGGCGGCGGGCGAAGGCGTCCCACTCCCGGGCGCACCAGGGGCTGTTCAGGTACTGCGGTGAGATCAGCGGGATGAACACCTGGCAGTGCCCGGCGGCGAAGGCCAGGTCGTCGGTCCAGACCTGCCCGCCGTCGAGCATCCGGTCCATGAACCCGGCCTGCCGGCCCGGTGGCAGGCCGAGCAGCTCGACCACATGGTCGGAGAGGTCGACGAAGAGCTGGAAGACCTTCTGGTTGGTGTCGCGCGGGGGTGCGGCGACCCGGTTGCGGGAGCGGGCGTAGCTGAGGAAGAAGACGGGCGCGCCGGGGTCGACCCGGAACTCGTCCTCGGTCACCTGCCGCTCCCACCGGTGTGGACATCCTGGGCGCATCACAGTATCGACACCTGCCAACCCCGTGCTGCCCCGCAGCAGCCCGGTGGGTGGGCTCATCGGGGTGGTGCCGGTCGCACGGGCAGGTCGGCGGTCACGACCAGCTGTCCAGGGTGTCGCGCATCCGACCGACGAACCGGTCACCAGCGGTGGTGAGCGCACCGAGACCGAGCAGCGCGTCCAGGGCGGCGTCGGTCCAGTCCCGGTAGCGGTGGTAGGTGGTGGCCGCGGCGGGGCCGGGCCGGGACCGCCACACGTCGGCGACGGCCAGGTGGGCGTACGTGCCGTGCAGGACGCCCTCGACGGGGCGGGGATCGGGGCGCCACGGCACCGTCAGCCGGCGTTCGTCGGTGCGGTCGAACAGGTCGCAGACGTCCAGCACCGCGTCGAGCTTGAGGTGCTGGACCTCGTGCACCAGCAGCACCGCCAGCGCGGCGTCGTCGGGTGTGGGAGCCACCGCCACCGCCCCGAAGGCCGCCCCGGCGGCGGCGCTGCGCTGCCGGCCGTCGGGGTCGGGCCGCACCGGCACGACGGCCCGCAGCAGCGCACCGACGGCCGGGGCATACCCGCCGTCGGCCTCGGTTCGCAGGCGGCGCAGCGCGGCGTCGAGCTGACCGGTCCACCGGGCGGCGCTGGTGGTGGACAGTCGGGGTGCGACGGGCAGGTGGTAGCAGTCCCGGTACGGGTCGGTGTCCTCCAGCAGCAACTCGTGTCCGCCGGCCCGGACCCGCCGCGCGGGCTGCCAGGCCGCGGGCGGGTCGGTGAGGCGCACCCGCTCGCGCCGCCCGGCCACGGACAGGTCGAAGCCGCCCTCGCGGCTGCTCAGCCGCGCCGTCGGCAGGTCGGCGGAAAGGTCGAACGCGCCCAGCGTGGGCAGGGCGAGCAGCCCGCCGCGGGCCGGCACGTCGAGGGTCGCCGGGACGCCGGCGCGGATCGCGGCGGCGGCCGCCACACCCGCCAGGTAAGGCAGCTCACCGGTGGCGCCGTCGCGGCAGCGCTGCGCCCACCGGCGAACGAACGGGTGCTCCAGCACGGCACGCACCGCCTCGGGCGCGGTGACGTCCAGCTCGACCAGCAGCCGCCACCCGGCGGCGGCCACCGGATCGTCGGTGGCCTGCGGGCTGAGGGCGACCAGCAGCGCGCGGACCATCCCGAGGTGGACCGAGGCGAGCTGCCGCGCGCTCTCCGCGGTGCCCCGGCCGCCGGCCAGGTCGTCGAGGACGGCGCGGTCGAGCACGTCGGCGCCCTGCCGGCGGGCCGGCGCGTGCGCGGGGGTACCCGCCATGGCGCGGATCAGCTCCTTCAGGTCGGCGCAGTAGACGGACGGGTTGTCGAAGCCGGCGCCCGCGCGGTACCGGTGGGCGAAGAGACCGCCGCCGCACTGGGCGACCACCGGACAACGGCGGCAGGTGGCGCAGAGACCGGCCAGGCCGGTCTGCCGGATGGCGATCATCGGGTACGCCGCGGCGTCGTCGACGCGGTGCCGGAAGACGTCCAGGCCGGTGGCCGGTGCGCCGTGGTACGCCGACTTCAGGGAGTCGACCTGCTCGAACGTGCCGTCGGTCTCGATGACGACGAGGTCGGCGGGGCCGAGCCCGACCGCCTCCGTCCGGCTGGCGCCGCCGGCGGCGGTGGAGAGCAGGGATTCCAGCAGGCGGATCGGCACCGGGCGGCCGTCGGCCAGCCAGCGCCGGTGCACCGCCAGCAGCCATTCGGCGTACGGGGTGGGGATCCCGGCCGGGCGGGCCGGTGGCCGGTCCCAGTTGGCGTGCGGGAGCAGGAAGTCGATCTGTGGCGGCTCCTCGGCCAGCAGCGCCCGGTAGACCCGGACCGGGTCGTTGGCCAGGTCGACGGTGCAGAGGATGCCGGCGTAGCCGGCCCGGTACTCGGGGCGGCGCAGCAGCGCCAGGGCACGGCGTACCGCGGCGTGACTGCTCGCGCCGTTGGCGTGGCGACGGTGCCGGTCGTTGGCGGACACGTCGCCGTCGAGGGAGATGCCCACCTTGACGTCGTGGGCGACGAGCACGTCGCAGACGCGCGGGGTGAGCAGCACACCGTTGGACTGCATGCGTAGGTCGAGCCGGGTCACCGGGTCGATCTGGCGGCGGAGTTCGCCCGCCGCGGCGGCCAGACCGGCGGCACCGGCGAGCAGCGGTTCGCCGCCGTGCAGCACGACCCGTACGGTGTCGAGGCGGTGCGCGGCGGCGTGCTCGGCGATCCGGCCGGCGGCGGCCCGCAGCGTGGCAGCCGCCATGAGGCGCGGCTGCCGACGCCAGGACTGGTCGGGGTGCTGGTAGACGTAACAGTGGTCGCAGGCGAGGTCGCAGCGGCTGGTCAGCTTCAGCACGTACTGACTCAGCGGGCTGACCCGCCCGGTGGCCGGTCCGGGCGGCCCGGCGGGGTCAGATGGCAGAGCCGAACCCCTGGACATCGACGCCGGACGGACGGTTGACCCGGTGGTGGTGGGCGTCGGCGACGGCCCGCGCCCGAGAGAGCGGGATCTCGCCGAGCGCCGTGTGCCGCAGGTCGTCCAGCGGCGGCGGAGTCGGGGTCTGGTCGGGACGGACTGCGTGGCGATCCACGTCGTTCCCCCATGCTGTCGGAGGTCGGCGGGCGGTGGCCCCGGACGACGGTCGGCGACGACCATCGTCGATAATATCTTGCACATTCAGTGATGTCACTGGCGCTCTCCGTACCGAACGATGCGGCAGCGTTGTCGCAACTGCGGGCGACTACTTGCCGCCATCCTCGGGTACGCGAGCCGTAACGGGCCTTCCGCCTCGCAGACGAGGGCGGCTAGGGTGTCTCGGTGACCGTGTTCCGGATCAGCGAGGCCGCCGAACTGTTGGGGGTCAGCACCGACACCGTGCGTCGCTGGGTGGACGCCGGACGGTTGCCCGCCAGCCGTGACGAGCACGGCCACCGGCTGATCGACGGCGCTGACCTGGCGGCATTCGTCCGCGCCCAGGCGGCCGCACCGGACGCCGGCACGGAGATCACCTCGGCCCGCAACCGGCTGCGCGGCATCGTCACCGCCGTCGTCCGGGACACCGTGATGGCCCAGGTCGACATCCAGGCCGGGCCGTTCCGAGTGGTTTCGCTGATGAGCCGGGAAGCCGTCGACGAACTCGGCCTCGAGGTGGGTTCCGTCGCCGTCGCCGTGATCAAGTCGACCACCGTCGTGGTGGAACGCGCCGCACCTGGCGGCGCCCGGGGAAGGACCAGCACATGACGATCCGCCGCGCCCTCGCCGCCCTGACCGGGCTGGCCCTGCTCGTCACCACCGGCTGCACGAGCGACGAGCGACCGGACCGCAGCGACGACAACCGTACGGTGACCGTCTTCGCCGCCGCCTCGCTGACCGAGTCGTTCACCACCATCGGTCGGGAGTTCGAGGCCACCCACCCCGGCGTCCGGGTGGCCTTCACCTTCGGCGGCAGTTCCGCCCTGGCCACACAGATCACCCAGGGGGCGCCGGCCGACGTCTTCGCCGCCGCCGCGCCACGGAACATGGCCACCGTCACCGAGGCCGGGGCCGCCGCCGGCGCCCCGGTCGTCTTCGCCCGCAACCAGCTGGTCATCGCCGTGTCCAAGGGCAACCCGGGCCGCGTCCGGCGCCTGGCCGACCTCGGCCGGCGCGGGATGAAGGTGGCCATCTGCGCCGAGCAGGTGCCCTGCGGGGCCGCCGCCCGCGCCGCGCTGGACGCCTCCGGGATCGACCTCGTCCCGGCCACCCTGGAGCAGGACGTCAAGGGCGCGCTGGCCAAGGTGCGTCTCGGCGAGGTCGACGCCGCGCTGGTCTACCGCACCGACGCGCGGGCCACCGCCGAGGTCGACGGGATCGAGTTCCCCGAGTCCGCCCGGGCGATCAACGACTACCCGATCGTGGCACTGCGGGAGGCGCGCGACCTGGCCACCGCCCGGGCCTTCGTCGATCTGGTCAGCTCCGCCCGCGGCGCGGCCGTGCTCACCGCCGCCGGTTTCCAACCGCCGGCAGGCTCGTGACGCCCCAGCGCCACCCGTCCACCGGGCGCGCAGCGGGCCGACGGGTGCCCGCGGCGCTGCTCCTACCGGCCGCGCTGGGCCTGTTCCTGCTGGTGCTGCCGCTGCTGGGACTGCTGCTGCGCACTCCCTGGGCGAGCCTGCCGCAACGGCTCACCGCGCCGGGAGTGCTCACCGCGCTGCGGCTGTCCGTGCAGTGCGCCACCCTGGCCACCCTGCTCTGCCTGGCGCTCGGCGTACCCCTGGCCTGGCTGCTGGCCCGGGTCGAGTTCCCCGGCCGGCGGGTCGTGCGGGCCCTGGTGACCGTCCCGCTGGTGCTGCCGCCGGTGGTCGGCGGGCTGGCGCTGCTGCTGGTCTTCGGCCGCCGGGGGTTGCTCGGCGGCTGGCTGGACGACACCCTCGGCGTGACCCTGCCGTTCACCACCACCGGTGTGGTGCTGGCCGAGGCGTTCGTGGCCATGCCGTTCCTCGTCATCGCCGTCGAGGGAGCGCTCCGCGCCGCCGACATCCGGTACGAGGAGGCCGCGGCCACCCTCGGCGCCGGCCGGTGGACCACCTTCACCCACGTCACCCTGCCGCTGGTCGCCCCGGGCGTAGCCGCCGGCGCGGTGCTCTGCTGGGCGCGCGCGCTCGGCGAGTTCGGCGCCACCATCACCTTCGCCGGCAACTATCCCGGCCGGACCCAGACCATGCCGCTCGCGGTCTACCTGGCGTTGGAGACCGACCTGGACGCCGCGATCGTACTCAGCCTGATCCTGCTCGTCGTCTCGGTGGCGATCCTCGCCGGGCTGCGTGACCGCTGGCTGGGCAGCCCGTGACCGCGCCACTGCTGGACGCCCGCCTGGTTGTCGACCGGGGTGCCTTCCGCCTCGACCTGCCGCTGCGCGTCGACGCCGGCGAGGTGGTCGCGTTGCTCGGCCCGAACGGCGCCGGCAAGACCACCGCCCTGCGGGCACTGGCCGGGCTGCAATCGCTCAGCGCCGGGCACGTCGTCGTCGACGGCGTCGACCTGGACCGGCCCGGCCACGGCCGGTGGGTGCCGCCCGAACGACGGCGTGTCGGCGTGGTGTTCCAGGACTATCTGCTCTTCCCACACCTCAGCGCGCGCGACAACGTCGCGTTCGGCCCCCGCCGGCAGGGCCTGGGCCGCCGGGCCGCCCGGGAACGGGCCGCCGGCTGGCTGGAGCGGGTCGGCCTGACCGGGTACGGCGGACGCAAGCCCGGTCAACTCTCCGGCGGGCAGGCCCAGCGGGTGGCCCTGGCCCGCGCGCTCGCCGTACAGCCCCGGGTGCTGCTGCTCGACGAGCCACTCGCGGCGCTCGACGCGCAGACCCGGCTGGACACCCGGGCGCAGTTGCACCGGCACCTGTCCGCGCACGACGGCGCGGCGCTGCTGGTCACCCACGATCCGCTGGACGCGGTGGCGCTGGCCGACCGGCTCGTCATCGTCGAGGACGGCCGGCTGGTGCAGGAAGGCGACGCGGCGGCGGTCACCGCGCGCCCGAGAACCGACTACGTCGCCCGGCTGGTCGGGCTCAACCTCTGCCGTGGTCACGCCGACGGTCACCGGGTACACCTCGCCGACGGGGTGTCCCTCGCCACCGTCGACCGGGTCGACGGGGACGCCTTCGTGGTGTTCCCTCCGACTGCCGTCGCGGTGCATCCGCACCCGCCCGAGGGCAGCGCAGGCAACACCTGGCCGGCCACCGTCGTCGGCGTGCAACGGCACGGCGACCACCTGCGCGTGCAGCTCACCGGAGCGCTCGACGTGGCCGCCGACGTGACCGCCACGGCGCTGGCCCGGTGGCGACTGGAGCCGGGGCAGCGGGTGTGGGCGGCGGTCGAGGCCGGCCGGACCCGCGCCTATCCGGCCTGAGCACCCACCGGCAGCCCCCGCTCGCTCCGCACGCCGACCAGGTCAGCGACCGGCGGCGCCGTCCGTCTCGGCCTCGAAGACGTCGGGAATCCCGTCCCGGTCCCGGTCGACCGTCTCGAGTTCGTGCACCCGCCGGTAGAAGCGGTTGCGGGCGCGCAGGATCACCGTGGCCAGCAGGGCGGACAGCAGCGAGCCGGTGAGCACGGCCACCTTCACGTGGCCGTCGCGCTCGCTGCCCAGCCCGAAGGCCAACTCGCCGATGAGCAGCGAGACGGTGAAGCCGATCCCGCCGAGCAGCGACAACCCCAGCACATCGACCCAGTTCAGGCCCTCGTCCAGCTCGGCCCGCCCGAACCGGGACATCAGCCAGGTGGCGGTCATGATGCCGAGAGGTTTGCCGACCACCAGGCCGACGACGATGCCGAGCGCCACCCGGTCGGTGAGCGAGGTGACCAGGCCGGCGAGCCCGCCGACGGTCACCCCGGCGGAGAGGAACGCGAAGATCGGCACCGCGATGCCGGCGGAGATCGGCCGGAACCGGTGCTCGAAGTGCTCGGCCAGCCCCGGCCCGGCATCCGGCCCACCGGCCGCCGCACTGCGGATCACCGGCACGGTGAAGGCCAGCAGGACACCCGCCACGGTGGCGTGCACGCCGGACTCGTGCACCAGCACCCAGGTCACCGCCGCCAGCGGAAGCAGCAGCCACCAGGACCGGACCCGGCGCTGCACCAGCACCCCGAACGCGGCCAGCGGGAGCAACGCGCCCAGCAGCGGCAGCACCGACAGGTCGGCGGTGTAGAACACCGCGATGATGACGATCGCCATGAGGTCGTCGACCACGGCGAGGGTGAGCAGGAAGGTACGCAGCGCCGACGGCAGGAACGACCCGATCACGGCGAGGACGGCCAGCGCGAACGCGATGTCGGTGGCGGTGGGGATCGCCCACCCCCGCACCGCTCCGGCGCCCGCCCCACCGGCGATCGCCGCGTAGATCAGGGCCGGCACGATCACCCCACCGGCGGCGGCAGCCACCGGCACCGCCGCCCGGCGCGGATCCCGCAGGTCACCGGCGACGAACTCGCGTTTGAGTTCCAGCCCGGCGACGAAGAAGAAGATCGCCAGCAGACCGTCGGCGGCCCAGGTGGCCAGGCTGAGATCCAGGTGCAGCGCCGCCGGTCCCAGCCGGAGGCCGCGCAGCGCGTCGTACCCCTGCGCCCAGGCCGAGTTCGACCAGATCAGGGCCAGCAACGCGCCGACGAGCAGCAGCGCCCCACCAACGGTCTCCTTGCGCAGAATGGCGGAGATGCGGCGGGTCTCGCCCCAGGATCGGCGGGCGAACAAACGGCGCCGGGTGGCGTCGGTCACGGGAACTCCTCGTCGGCAGCGGACGCGCGTACTCATCGCCGACCAGACTTCCCGGCACACCTGGCCCAACCCTATCCGGCCGGGTCTCAGGTCGCCCGGTGCGCCCACCCCCAGTCAGGCGCGTCACCCGGGACCCGGCGGCGGACCGAACCGTGCCCGGGACACGTCGACGCCCGGCCGGTGGACCTCCGGCCGGGCGTCGAGGGCAGTGTGTCAGACGCTGAGCTTCTGCCCCGGGAAGATCAGACCCGGGTCGGCACCGACGACCGCGCGGTTGCGCTCGTACAGCGCCTTCCAGCCACCGGAGACGTGGTGCGCCTCGGCGATGCCGGACAGGGAGTCCCCCGGCCGCACGACGTAGTTGCCGTTGCCGGTCACCGGAGCGCGACGCGCCTGGTTGCGGGTGCTGCGCTGCTCGTCCCGCGAGGACCGCTCAGTCGTCGACGCGGCCTTCTTACGGGACTGCGAGCGCTGCGCCGACTGCGACGACTTCTCCTTCTTCGGGGCGTAGCTCTTGGTGGAGCCGCCCTTCTTGCCGCAGGTCGGCCAGGCCCCGATGCCCTGGCCCTTGAGCACCTTCTCGGCGATCGCGATCTGCTCGCTCCGACTGGCCAGGTCGGCGCGGGCGGCGTACTTCTTGCCGCCGTAGCCGGCCCAGGTGCTCTGGGAGAACTGCAGGCCACCGTAGTAGCCGTTGCCGGTGTTGATGTGCCAGTTGCCGCTGGACTCGCACTGGGCGATCGCGTCCCAGTTGACGCTGGCGGCGCTTGCCGGAGCGGCCGGCGCCAGAACGGCGGCGGCCCCGGTGACCGCACCGACGGCGAGAGTGCCGACGGCGATGCGGCGCGAGCTGACCCGTCGATGACGGGCGACGTATGCAGTTGCCATCTGTGATCCTCCACGCCGACGAGGTGAGCTGTCGGGTTCGGGCCGAGGAGCCCGGCCGCCGTGGCGGCTTCACCCCGAGGTGACGTGCACCGAGGAACGTGGGTCCCCCGCTCCATGCCCGGGTGACTGGGTCCGTGGCCGGCGGCATGGATTAGGCGTAACCGGCCACGGTGTCCGCGATCGCGGACCCCAACGACGTTAGGAAGCCTTTCGGCGGATCGCCCACCTGTTGAGAGGTTCTTCACCCGGTCAGGCGAGGGCTCCGGACCTCCGGTTGCGAGGTCCGGGCCGACGTGCACAATGCCCGGTCACATCGCATCCGAAGCGCACACGGTGACGGCCCCGCTTCTCACCGCCGACGGCTCCCCGACTCGGCGCTGCCGGTCGGCGACCAACCCACCCCGATGAGTCACCGCCCGATCTGGCCGCGGGAGAAGCCCGCCCGATCTGGTCGGCGGGCGGCCTCTGCGGTGGACAGCAGGCCACGCGGGCCCGGGACGGGATCCGTCCCGGGCCCGCAGCGACAGGTGGCCTCAGAGGGTACGGGTCAGCCGGTCGGCGAGCACCCGGGCGAAGCGGGCCGGGTCGGTCAGGTCGCCGCCCTCGGCGAGCAGCGCCATCCCGTACAGCAGCTCGGCGGTCTCGGCCAACCCCGGATCGGCGGCGTCCCGCTGGTGGGCGGCGCGCAGCCCGGTGACCAGCGGATGCGCCGGGTTCAGCTCCAGGACCCGCCGGACGATCGGCACCTCCTGGCCCATCGCGCGGTACATCTTCTCCAGCGTGGGGGTGAGGTCGTGCGCGTCGCCGACGAGGCAGGCCGGCGAGGTGGTCAGCCGGGCGGAGAGGCGGACCTCCTTGACCGTGTCGGAGAGCGTGTCGCGGAGGAACGCGAGCAGGTCGGCGTACTCCTTGGCCTGCTGTTCCCTTTCGGTCTCGGCCTCCTTGCGCTCCTGCTCGGTGTCCAGGTCGACCTGTCCCTTGGCGACCGAGCGCAGCGACCGGCCGTCGAACTGGCCGACCCGGTCCACCCAGACCTCGTCGACCGGGTCGGTGAGCAGCAGCACCTCGTAGCCCCTGGCCCGGAACGCCTCCAGGTGCGGGGAGTTCTCCAGGGTCGCCCGGTGCTCGCCGGTGACGTAGTAGATCTCGGTCTGGCCCTCCTTCATCCGGGCCACGTAGTCGTGCAGGGTGGTGGGCTCGGTGGCGTCGTGGGTGGACTCCACGCAGAGCAGCTCGAGGATCGCCTCGCTGTTGTCCGGATCCTCCAGCAGGCCCTCCTTGAGCACCCGACCGAACTGCGACCAGAAGGTCCGGTAACGCTCGGCGTCCGCGGTGCGCATCTCCTTGAGGGTGGTGAGCACCTTGCGGACCAGCCGGCGACGCACGATCTGGATCTGCCGGTCCTGCTGGAGGATCTCCCGGGAGATGTTGAGCGACAGGTCGTGCGCGTCCACGACGCCCTTGACGAAACGCAGGTAGTCCGGGATGAGTGCGGCACAGTCGTCCATCACGAAGACACGCTTGACGTAGAGCTGCACACCCCGGCGGCCGTCGGCCCGGTAGAGGTCGAACGGGGCGTGCGACGGGATGAACAGCAACGCCTCGTACTCGAAGACCCCCTCGCCACGCATGTGGATGGTCTCCAGCGGGTCAGCCCAGTCGTGGCTGACGTGCCGGTAGAAGTCGCGGTACTCCTCCTCGGCGACCTCGTCACGGGGCCGGGCCCACAGCGCCTTCATCGAGTTGAGGGTCACCGGCTCGGCGTCGGCGGTGACCAGTCGAATCGGCCAGGCGATGAAGTCGGAGTACCGCTTGACGATCTCGCGGATCCGGCCGTGGTCGGTGTAGTCGTGCAGGTTGTCCTCGCTGTCGACCGGCTTGAGGTGCACGGTGACCGAGGTGCCCTGCGGGGCGTCGTCCACCGTCTCGATCACGTACGTGCCCTCGCCGGTGGACTCCCAGCGGGTGCCCTCGGTCTGGCCGGCGCGGCGGGTGAGCAGGGTGACCTTCTCGGCGACCATGAAGGTGGCGTAGAAACCGACCCCGAACTGCCCGATGAGGTCCTGGTTGCCGGCCTCCTTCGACTCCTTGAGCTTGCGCAGCAGCTCCGCGGTGCCGGAACGGGCGATGGTGCCGATCAGCGACACGACGTCCTCGCGCGACATGCCGATGCCGTTGTCCCGTACGGTCAGCGTCCGGGCCTGCTCGTCGGTGGCGATCTCGATGTGCAGGTCCGAGGTGTCGACCTCGAGATCCTTGTCGACCATCGACTCCAGCCGCAGCTTGTCCAGCGCGTCGGAGGCGTTGGAGACGAGTTCGCGCAGGAAGACATCCTTGTGCGAGTAGATGGAGTGCACCATCAACTGCAACAGCTGACGCGTCTCGGCCTGGAACTCCAACGTCTCGGTCCGGCTGCTCACACCAAACCTCCTCATCCGGTTGTCGCGGTCCCACCCCGGGATCCGGGCAAAGGATACGAGCCGCGTGGCCGTCCGGTGACGCCCGGTCGTCACATCGGCCGGCGAGCCAACAGGAACGCCTGCGCGGTGGGCTCGACGCCGCCGGGCCACGGTTGCGGCTCGCGGTGCAGCCGGGCGTGCGTGGTCAGCCCGGCCGCCGCCAACAGCTGCGCCACGTCGTCCGGGCGACGCCGGTGGAAGACCACGTCGACCGGGTCACCCCAGGCATCGGTACGGTGCACGTGCTCGTCGCCGACCTGGAAGCCGAGCAGCAGGTGCCCACCGGGGGCGAGCACCCGGTGGAACTCGGTGAAGACGGCGGGCAACAGATCGTCGGGCACGTGGATGACCGAGTACCAGGCGAGCAGCCCGGTGAGCGTGGCGTCGGGCACGTCGAGCGCGAGCATCGACCCGACGGTGAAGCGCAGGTCGGGGTGGAGCCGGCGGGCCTCGGTGATCATGCCGGGTGAGAGGTCGACGCCCTCGACGTCGAGGCCGAGGTCACGCAGGTGCCGGGCGACGCGCCCGTTGCCGCAGCCGACGTCGAGGACCCTACCGCCGCCGTCGGCGCCGACCAGCTCCGCGAAGGCGGCGAGCAAGGCCCGCTCCAGCGGCCGGGCGGCCAACTCGTCACGGGTGAACTCGGTGTACCGCACCGCCATGGTGTCGTACGCGGCGCGGGTGCGGGTCAGGAAGCTGGGCTCGGTCACGATCGCCGACCCTACCGGTGCCCGGGCAGGGTGGCGTCCCGGCGGATAGGGTTCGTCGAGGCAGGTGCTCGCAGGCAGTTCGGGAGGTCGTCGTGGCCAGGGAGACCGGGCGGACGCTCGTCGCCTCCAACAAGAAGGCGCGGCACGACTACACCGTCCTCAAGACCTACGAGGCGGGGATCGTGCTGGCCGGCACCGAGGTGAAGTCGCTGCGCGAGGGCCGGGTGTCGCTGGTCGACGCGTTCGCCCAGGAACGCGACGGCGAGATCATGCTCTACGGCCTGCACATCGCCGAGTACGGGTTCGGCACCTGGACCAACCACCAGCCGCGGCGGACCCGCAAGCTGCTGCTGCACCGGGTGGAGATCGCGCGGATCCTGGAGCGGCTGCGCGACGGCGGCGTGACGTTGGTGCCGTTGTCGATGTACTTCAGCAACGGCTGGGCCAAGGTCGAGCTGGCCCTGGCGCGGGGCAACCGGTCGTACGACAAGCGGCAGGCGCTGGCCGAGCGCGACGCCAACCGGGAAATCGCCCGCGAGTTGGGCCGCCGCCTCAAGGGCCGCCGGCCCGTCTGAGCATCCGTCTCGACGCGGCGAGCTGACCGACGACCGTGCGCGGCGACGTCCCACGGTCCGCCGGCCAGGCTGGGCATACACTGCCCGGATGAGGTGGTCGACGTGACCGACGGGACGACGGCACAGCGGCCCTGCGGTCACGTCTGCTGGGCGTACGACGATCCGGCCAGCTTCGAGGCACGGGCGCGGGAGTACCTGCTCGCCGGTCTGGCCGCCGGTGACCGTGTCCGCTACGTCACCGGCGAGCCGGTGCCGGTGGTGGTGGAACGGTGGCGCGGCGCGCCCCGGCTGCGCGACGCCCTGCGCACCGGCGCGGCCGAGATCTGCTCGATCGACGACATGTACGGCGCGGGCGTCCTGGACACCGACGCCCAACTGGCGTCCTACACCGCCATGATCGAGGCCGCGATCGCCGACGGGCACGCCGGCTGGCGGGTCGCCGCGGACGCCACCCCCCTGGTCCTCGATCCGGTGCGGCGCGACGGGTTCGCCCGCTACGAGCACCTGGTCGACCGGTTCCTGCGTGCCCGGCCGATGTCCGCGGTGTGCGGCTACGACCGCAGCCGGCTCGACGAAGCGGCGGTCGAGGAACTGGCCTGTCTGCACCCCACGTCCGACCCGGGCACCAGCCTGTTCCACCTGTACGCCGGTGACGGCGGCCTGGTCCTCGACGGCGAGCTGGACACGTCCAACCACGACGTGTTCGCCACCGCGCTGCGGCGTGCCGACCACGACCCGGACGAGTTGGTGCTGCACGCCGAGGGGCTGCGCTTCATCGACCACCGCAGCCTGCTGCACCTGCACCGGCACGCGCAAAGCCGCCACGGCGCGGTGGTGCTGCGCACCCCGTTGACCCCGGCGGCCAGGCTCGTCGCCCTGCTCGGGCTCTCCGGGATACGGGTGGAGGTGACCGGATGAGGACCGGAGCCGCCGCCGGCCATACCGGCTACTTCCACGAGGCCGTCCTCTACGACTCGCCGGAGCATCTGCTCGCCGTCGTGGTGCCCTTCCTGCTCGACGGGGTCGCGGCGGGCGAGCCGACGATGGTCTCCTTCGGTGAACGCCACACCGCCCTGCTGCGCTCGGCGCTGCCGCCTCGCTCCGGGGTGACCTTCCTCGACGGCGGTGACGTCTACGCCCGGCCCTCCGCCGCGATCCGCTCCTACCGGCAACTGCTGGCCGACCAGGTCGCTGCCGGCGCGACGCAGATCCGGATCGTCGGCGAACTGCCCCCGGTCGCGTTCGGCCGTTCCTGGGACTGGTGGAGTCGGTACGAGTCGGCGATCAACCACGCCTACGACGACTTCCCGTTGTGGAGCATGTGCCTGTACGACACCCGGAGCACCCCGCCGGAGGTCCTGACCGACGTGGTCCGTACGCATCCGCGGACCGCCACGCCGGACGGCCGGCACCTGCCCAACGAGGTCTACACCGCACCCGAGGTCTACCTGCGGGAGCCGCGCCCGGTCGCGCCCGACCCGTTGCAACGCGGCGTGCCGCTGGTCGAGCTGGTCGACCCGACCCCGGCGCAGGCCCGCGCGGTGGTGCACGCGGTGGCCACCGACCACGTGGGCGCCGACGAGGTGGACGACCTGTCCGTGGCGGTGAGCGAGGCGGTGACCAACGCGCTGCGGCACGGTCGACCGCCGGTGCGGTTCCGGCTCTGGGCCGGCGACGGACGGGTGGTGGTGACGGTCGGTGACGCCGGCACGGGGCCGACCGATCCGTACGCCGGGCTGCTGCCGGCACGAAATGTCGTCTGCGGTGGCCTGGGGCTCTGGATCACCTACCAGTCCTGCGACCATGTGGCGATGCAGCGCGGCCCGGACGGCTTCACGCTGCGGTTGACCACCGGCGACCCGAACGCCACCTGACGGCGGCACACGACGTCGCAACACCCGGAATGCCGCAACCTGCGGAGCCGCTGGACGGCACGGCGGGGGTCAGCCGCGGGACAGGTGCCGGTGGGCGGCGCGCAGCCGGTCGACGGTCGCGTCGGTGCCGGGCGGGACGCGCCGGTCCAGCTCCGCCCAGACCTCGGCGAGGGCGTCGGTGACCGCGCGCAGCTCGGCGGCGTGCCGGCGGGCACCCTGCCGATGGGTCTCCTCCAGTCGACGGGCCCAGCCCGCGGTGACGGCGGCGAGCCGCTCGTCGTCGGCACGGGCCTGGGCGGCGGACCGCGCCGCGGCGGCCGGCACGACCGCGGCGAGCGGGCGGGGGTCGCCGTCGCGGGTGACCAGGGTGACCGTGTCCGTCAGTTCGGCCATGGCGATCACCTGGGTCAGCCGGGTGCGCAGCTCGCGCAGCGGCATGGATCGGGGTCGACCACTGTGGTGGGTCAGCGCGGGGGCAGCCATGACTCCATGTTGCGGCCCGGGTACGACATTTACCACCATCAGGTTCTGCGGGGCCGGTGACGCAGGTGGACGCGATGCCGGGGGCGGGGTGGGCGGTGCCCCACCCCGCCCCCGGGGTGGATCAGCTCGCCTGCAGGGTCACGTCGTCGATGACGAAACTGGTCTGCAGGGACGCGTCCTCGGTGCCGGTGAACCTCAGCGTGACGGTCTGACCGGCGTACGACGCCGCGTCGAACGAGCGCAGCAGGTAGCCGCTGGCGGCGTCGAGGTTGGAGTAGGTCGCCAGGGTGGTGGTGCCGAGCTGCACGGTCAGCTTGTCGTACGCGGTGCGCGTGGTGGTCTCGGCCGTGTCGATGTGCAGGTGGAAGGCGAGGGTGTACGTCGTGCAGCCGGCCGGGACCGTCAACGACTGCGACAGGGTCTCGGTGCGGGTTCTGCCGTCCCCGCCCAGCCACGCCTTGTAGGACCCGGTGCGCGCCGGCTGTCCGGCCGAGTTGGTGATCACGCCGGAGGTGGCGGTCCACGGCGCGGTGCCGGACTCGAAACTGGTGTTGCCGACCACCTGACCACCGGCGCAGTTCCCGCCGTCGGTGACGGTGAGGCGGTAGGTGGCCGTCCGACTCACCGAGCCGGTGCCGGTGACCGTGACGGTGAAGGCGCCGGCGGTGGCCGTCGGCGAGGCGGTCACGGTCATCGTGGCGGAGCCACCGGAGGTGACCGACGCGGGGCTGAACGACACGGTGACGCCGGCAGGCGCGCCGGAGGCCGACAGGGTCACGGTCTGGGCGCTGCCGCCGGTGGTGGCGGTGCGGACGGTGGCGGTGGCGGACGCGCCGCGGGCGACGGTGCCGGAGGTCGGGCTCACCGTGACGGAGAAGTCGTCGGTCGGGTTGCCGGTGCCGACCGCGAGCTGCCAGAGGGCGTAGGCCACCCCGTCGGCGCTGCGGTCGAGGTGGGTGGAGCTGATGTTGCTGATCGTGTCGCAGGAACGGTGGTAGCAGGGATCGTAGGAGGCGTTGGCGGTGCCGCCCCACTTGGCGGCCTGGGCGCTGGTCTTGCGGGCGCTGGCGCCGGTGGCGTACCCGGAGGTGGGAATGCCGGCCTGCTGGAAGGAGTAGTCGTCCGAGCGGCCCTGTCCCTCGACGTTCTCCTCCGGCTGCAGCCCCAGCGAGTCCCAGTACGCCTTCAGCGGTGCCGCGGTGGTGGAGGTGAGCCGGTTGATGAAGTAGCCGCCGTTGGTCGAGGCGACCATGTCGAAGTTGTAGTAGCCCTTGATGTGACCGCGCTGGGTGGCGGTGAGCGAGTTGACATAGAACTCGGAGCCGTTGAGGCCCTGCTCCTCGTCGGTCCACCAGGCGAACCGGACCCGTTTGGTCATGGTCGGGTTCTGCTGGGCCAGCACCAGCGCGTTCTCCAACAGGGCAGCGGAGCCGGAGCCGTTGTCGTTGACGCCGGGGCCGGCGGCGACGCCGTCGAGGTGCGCCCCGAACATGACGACCTGGTCGGCAGGGCCGTGCGGCCACTCGGCGAGGAGGTTGTTCGACCGGTACACACAGGTCGTGCAGGTCTGCTCGGTGACGGTGTAACCGGCCGCCTCAAGCGCGGACCTCACGTAGGCGACCGAGGCGGTGTAGCCGGCCGAGCCGGCCCGGCGGTTGCCGCCGTTGCCGGTGGCGATGGTGTGGAACCGGCTCACGTGGGCCTGGACGTTCGCCACCGAGATGTCCGGCGCCGCCAGTGCGGCCACCGGGGCGGCGGTCGGCCGGATGGCGGTGGCCGGTGGCGCGGCCAGCGTCATCGTCACCGCGGCGAGCACGGCCACGGCGAGTCCGGTCGTCGACGTTCTCAATCTCATGTGGGCTCCTCATGGCCGCCGGGGCGTGACCGGCCCCGATCCGGGGTGCGGGACGCCCGCGACCCGGGGGTGAGGTCGCGGCGGCCACACCGGTGATTGAGACACTGACATGTATCAATCACATGGTCAATCGGCCGGACGGCGTCACACGTCCGGGCCGCCGGGGCGACGGCAACGGCCGGCACCTTCTCGGCGCCGGCCGGCTCAACCCTTCACGCAGACCACCTGCTTGAGGTGCGCCACCACCTCGACCAGATCGTCCTGCTGGGCCATCACGCGGGTGATGTCCTTGTACGCGCCGGGGATCTCGTCGACCACCCCGGCGTCCTTGCGGCACTCCACCCCCTCGGTCTGCCGCCGCAGATCCTCGATGCCGTACGTCCGCTTCGCCTGCGCACGCGACATCCGCCGTCCCGCGCCGTGCGATGCCGAGCAGTACGCGTCCGGGTTGCCCCGCCCCCGCACGATGTACGAGCCGGTGCCCATCGATCCCGGGATGATGCCCAGGTCCCCCCGCCCGGCGCGGATCGCCCCCTTGCGGGTGACCAGCAGGTCCACGCCGTCGTAGCTCTCCTCCGCCACGTAGTTGTGGTGACACGAGATCGGCTCGCCGTAGCTGACCTGCGGGAAGTGGTCCCGCCGCACGGCGCAGAGCAGGGCCAGCATGACCGCGCGGTTGCGCCGGGCGTACTCCTGCGCCCACCACAGGTCCCGACGGTACGCGGCCATCTCCGGCGTGCCGGCGAGGAAAACCGCCAGGTCGCGGTCGGGCAGGTCGGCGTTGTGCGGCAGCCCCCGGGCCACCCCGATGTGCCGCTCGGCCAACTCCTTGCCGATGTTGCGGGAACCGGAGTGCAGCATCAGCCACACCTGCCCGGCGTCCGGACCGCCCTGCTCCAGGCAGACCTCGATGAAGTGGTTGCCGCCACCGAGGGTGCCCAGCTGCCGCTGGGCCCGGGTCTCCAGCTGGGCCACCCGGCGGTCCAGCTCGCCGAAGCGCCGCCAGAACTCCACCCAGCCGGCCTGCTCCAGGCCCGGCACCCGACGCGGGTCGACGGCGTCGGCGCGCTGCTGGAAACCGACCGGGATGGTCGCCTCGATCGCCGAACGCAGCGCGGAGAGGCTGTCGGGCAGGTCGGCGGCGGTCAGCGAGGTACGCACCGCGCTCATCCCACAGCCGATGTCCACGCCGACGGCGGCCGGGGACACGGCCTGACGCATGGCGATGACGGAACCGACCGTGGCGCCCTTGCCGTAGTGCACGTCGGGCATGACGGCGACACCGTGCACCCAGGGCAGCGCGCCGATGTTGCGCAGCTGCCGGGCCGCCTGCGGCTCGATGCTGTGCGGGTCGGTCCAGACGCGTACCGGTGCCCGGGTGCCCGGCAACGGGGTGAATGCCATGGTCGTCTCCTTGGTCGTCGTGTCCCGCCCAGGCGGGTGCGGCCGGCCGACCCGCGTTCGCGCGGGCGGTATCCGCTCCGGTGGGTGCCGGGGCCGGCGTCGGGGTGTGCGGAGGGTGGGTTCCCGCCGGTGTGCGGCCGAAGCCGTCGGCGAGGCCCGGAAACGAGAAAGCCGCCCGGTCCCGGGTGGGGTGGGCGGCCGTGTCGGCGACGCGTGCGCTATCCGCGTCGCCGCCCTGGTCGCCGACCACACTGGCCTCGGTCTGGTTCGCCGGCCGGCAGCGTGGCACCACCGCAGGGCCACAGCCGTGTCGGGTGGGTGCTGATCAGCTGCGGCACGGTGGGCTCCCGGAGATCTTCGGCGTGCTGGTGCGTCGTCGACCGTAGGCGGACCACCCGGCAGTCGCAACGGATAATCGCCGTACCACGATGGGCGGTCGTCCTCGCGCAGCGGCCACCGCGCCGCACCGCGAGGCGGTACGGTGACCGACCATGGCACTGGTCCGCTGCGACTTCTCCTCCGCGGCGCTCGGCCTCGACACCTCGATGCAGGTGATCCTGCCCGAGCCCGCCACGTCCCCGAGCCGACCGGCCGACCGGGACCCGCCCGTGTTGTACCTGCTGCACGGCCTCACCGACGACGAGACCGGTTGGCTACGCCGGACCTCGATCGAGCGGTACGCGCAGCCCCTGGGCCTGGCCGTCGTGATGCCGCGCGCCGAGCGGAGCTTCTACACCGACGAGGAGCACGGCAACCGGTTCTGGACGTTCCTCACCGACGAACTGCCCCGGGTGTGCCGGTCGTTGTTCCGGCTGTCCGACCGTCGGGAGGACACCTTCGTCGCCGGCCTGTCGATGGGCGGCTACGGGGCGGTGAAGTGGGCGCTGCGTCACCCGGACCGGTTCGCCGCCGCCGCCAGCCTCTCCGGGGCCCTCAACGTCGCCCATCGGCGCAATCACCCGACCCGTCCGCCGGATGCCCGGGTGTGGCACACCGTGTGGGGCGACCGGGCGGTGGCCGACGGCGACGACGACACGGTGGCCCTGGTGCGCAGCGCCGGGCCGGACACACCGGCGCTCTACGTGGCCTGCGGCACCGAGGATTTCCTGCATGAGGACAATCTGACGTTCGTCGAGGCGGCGCGGGAGCGGGGGGTGCCTCTCACCGTCGACTTCTCCCCCGGCGACCACGACTGGGCGTACTGGGACGCGAAGATCCAGGACGTGCTGTCCTGGCTGCCGCTGCGTGCCCGCACCGACGGCGGACCCCCTGAGTCCGGCCCGCGGAGCCGGGCCGGCGACTACCGGGGCGGCAGCGCGGACGCCGCCACCGGGAAGTCGAAGTAGGTGTCGGGGTACGGCTCGTCGACGAGTCGGTAGTGCCACCATTCTCGGTCGTAGTTGACGAATCCCTGCTCTGTCATCAGCCGTCTCAACAACTGGCGGTGCTGCCGGGCGACGCCGGTGATCCGCGGGTCGTCGGTGTGCGCGAGGGCATCGAAACAGTCGAAGCCGGTACCCATGTCCACGCTGCCGTCGGCGAACCGGCGGTCGGCGGGCGCGGTGCAGGCCACCAGCGGCTGCCCCGGCGGACGGCTCGCCCCGGGCGGTACGGGCAGCGGTTGCAGGGTGAGGTCGACGGTGCTGCCCCGGCTGTGTGAGGTGGGCGCACCGAGGTACCCGTCGGCGAAGAGCCGGTCCTTGGCCACCCGGGGGTAGAACTCGGCCTTCATCCGCTGGTCGGTGGGATCTTTTGCCCAACGGACGAAGTCATCGACGGCCCGCCGCGGGCGGTAGCAGTCGTACACCCGCAGGCCGTACCCGTACCCGCGGGTGGTGGCCTGGACCCGGCTCAGCGCCTCGGCGGCCGACCGGGTGAGCAGGCAGACCGGTTGCTGGTAGCCGTCGACGGGCCGGCCGAGGAAGTTGTGGCCGGTGGCGTACCGGATGTCGGTGGTGATGCTCGGATCGACCTCGGACAGCAGCACGACATCGGCCGGTGCGGGTGGCCGTTGGCAGCCGGCGGCGCAGACGAGGGCGACCGCGGCGGTCAGCAGCCCCCACCGTCGTCGGCGGGTGGTCACCGTCGCCGCCCGGCGGCATGCCGGCGACGCCAGGCGAGCAGTACGACACCGGCTGCCGCCAGGGCCACGACCAGTGCCACGCCGAGCAGCGGGCCGGGGCGGGCCCACCGGTGGCCGGCCCGGTCGACCGGTCCCCCGGCCGCCGCCAACGCGGGCGGGGTCACCGACGGCGACAGCGCGGGCTGCGGCCCTGGTGCCCCCGACAGGGCTGGGCCGGTCAGTTCGCCGGGGCGAACCAGCCGGCCGACCGAGGCGTCGCGGGGCAGCGCGAACCCCCAGTCCAGCAGCGCCGCGCCCTGCTGCCAGGCCCGCTGCCCGGTCACCTCCGCGCCGAGCACGGTGGCCACCAGGCGGCGGCCACCACGTTCGGCCGCGCCGACGTAGGTGTGCCGGGCCAGGTCGGTGAAGCCGGTCTTGCCGCCGAACGCGCCCGGATACCCGTACAGCAGCTGGTTGTCGTTCTGGATCTCGAACGCCTGCTTTCCCAGTGCCGGCTGCGCCGGGACCACGGCGCGCAAGGTGGCGTCGTAGCGGCGGAAGGTGGGGTCGGCGAAGCAGGCACGGGCGATCAGGGCCAGGTCGTAGGCGGTGGTGAACTGACCGGGGGCGTCCAGTCCGGAGGGGTTCGCCGCGTGGGTCCGCAGTGCGCCCAGGTGCCGGGCGTGCGCGTTCATGGCGCGGAGGCCGCCGGGCAGCCCGTCAGGTCCGCCGCCGAGACGGGCGAGGGCGTTGGCGGCCTCGTTGCCGGACTTCAGCAGCAGCCCCAGCCACAGCGTCTCCACCGGGTACCGGCCGCCCTCGGCCAGGCCGGCGATCGAACTGCCCGGCTCGATGTCCAGGTCGGCGGCGGTGACGGTGACGACCTGGTGCGGGTCGAGTTTCGGCAGCACCGTAGCGGCGAGCAGCAGCTTCTGCACGCTCGCCGGGGTGGCGTACTCGTGCGGGCCGCAGCCACCCAGCACCGTGCCGCTGTCCAGGTCCGCGACCAGCCACGACGTGGCGGCCACCGGGGGCGGAGCCGGTGCGCCGGCCGGCGAGACCAGCCCGGGCGTGGCCAGCGCCGCCCCGGCCACGGCGGGGTACGCGGGCTCCGGCCGGGGTGGGACCGGCCGCGGTGGCCGAGACACCGACGGTACGGGCGGACACAGCCCGGTGGTCGACGGCGTCGTTCCGACGACGGGCACGCCGACGGAGGAGGCCAGCACGGCGACGGTCACGGCGACGGCACGAACCGAGGTCCTCACCTGTTCGGAGCGTAGTCACCCGAGGCCGTTCCCGGGCCGGTTCGCGGCCACCGGGAGCGGCGGGCGGGGCGTCCCGCCCCGCCGGACGGGGTAGCCCGGCGTGCGGCTCAGGTCCAGGTGGCGCGGCGGCGACGCGGGCGACGGCGACGACGGGCGGCGGCCACCGCGGCGGCGGCGAGCCCGACCAGCGCGGCGCCGCCACCGACCACCGCCCCGCCGAGCCAATCCGGGGCACCGCCGGCGGGCGGGCCGACCGGGCGGGCGGCGAGCGGCCGGGCAGGTGCGGGAGTGTTCACGGGCGTACCCTGCGCAGTGACCTCCCCCGGCCGCACGAGCCGACCGACCGAGGCGTCCCGGGGCAGCGAGAAGCCCCAGTCGAGCAGGCGCGCGCCCTGCTCCCACCCGGGCAGCGGTCGGCGTTCGGCACCGAGCAGCGTCACCACGAGCCGCCGGCCGCCCCGCTCGGCCGCCCCGACGTAGGTGTGCCGGGCCAGGTCGGTGAAGCCGGTCTTGCCGCCGAGCGCACCCGGGTACCGGTAGATCAGATCGTTCTCGTTCTGGATCTGGAAACCGGGCTTCTTCAGCGCCGGCTGGGCCGGGATCTGGGTGCGCTCGGTCAGCGCGTACCGGCGGAAGGTGGGGTCGGCGAAGCACACCCGGGCGATCAGCGCCAGATCGTACGCGCTGGTGAACTGGCCCGGACCGTCCAGCCCGGAGGGCGTCACCGCGCGGGTCTGCACGGCACCGAGCCGGCGGGCCTCGGCGTTCATCTGCGCCACCCCGGCCTGCGCGCTGCCGGCGCCCAGCCGGGCGAGCATGTTCGCCGTGTCGTTGCCCGACTGCAGCAGCAGCCCCAGCCAGAGCGTCTCCACCGCATACCGGCCACCGGCCAGCAGGCCGACCGCCGAACTGCCCGGCTCGATGTCCAGGTCGGCACGGACGGCGGTGGCGACCTGCTTCGGGTCGAGTTTCGGCAGCATGGTGGCGGCCAGCAGCAGCTTCTGCACGCTCGCCGGGGTGGCGTACTCGTGCGGGCCGCAGCCGCCCAGCACCGCGCCGGTGTCCAGGTCCGCGACCAGCCAGGAGGTCGCCGTGACCGGCGGCGGCGTCGCCGCACCGGGTGGAATGACCAGGCCGGCGGTGGCGAGCGCGGCGCCGCCCACCGCCCGCTGCTCGGGCGAGGCCGGTGGCGG
>NZ_SMJY01000427.1:0-395 GCF_004348355.1 Micromonospora sp. KC721
CGTACTCGTGCCAGAGATCGAGGTCAGCGGCCAAGCCGTCGGTGCCGAAGTCCGCGAGGATCTGTAGCGGCGTGCGCGAAGTCTTACGCCGGGTGCCCTTCATGTCGGAGCGAGCGATCTCGTTACCGAGCCCGGACTCTTGGACCTTGGTGACGTAGGCGGCCAGGCCACCAGGTGAGCGGGTAACCGGGTAGAGGGTGAAGCGACGACCGACAGCCCTCCGAGCCGGTCCATAGGGCACCTGACCTGGGGTGGACGCAAACTTTGCGTAGTACCAAGTCCGGGTGGGATCCGGGTGGCCTGAACCGGGCAAACCGGCCCCGGGGCCGGCGGCCAAACCCGGGCCGCCTGCCGCGCGCTCCTGCGTCCCGCCCGCGCGCGGCACCCCGGGACCG
>NZ_SMJY01000428.1:0-394 GCF_004348355.1 Micromonospora sp. KC721
GCGTGCCGGTCCCGGGGTGCCGCGCGCGGGCGGGACGCAGGAGCGCGCGGCAGGCGGCCCGGGTTTGGCCGCCGGCCCCGGGGCCGGTTTGCCCGGTTCAGGCCACCCGGATCCCACCCGGACTTGGGTACCGGCGCGGACTGCGACATCAGATTTACTCCCTTGACGGTCTCGTCTCTAATGACTAGAGTCGACTTCACTCGATGCTCTAAAGGCTAGAGCATAGACCTTGGGAGGAACAGACCATGCCGCAGACGTTCATCGTGGACCAGGTAGACGCGCCGAACTGTGAGGGCTGCGGATCGCCCCTGGAAGCCCGTACGCACTCCGGTGGGCTTCCGAAGCGGTTCCACAACGATGCGTGTCGCAAGCGGGCTCTGCGTGCCTCTCAGCG
>NZ_SMJY01000429.1:0-380 GCF_004348355.1 Micromonospora sp. KC721
GCGGCCACGTCATCGCCGCCGCCACCGTCCCGACCGTGAGCGCGCTGGCCGGCGTCGGCTACCTCGCTACCCGCCTCGTCGACGCGGTCCGCTCCGCGGCTCCGCTGGTTGCGGGTGTGGTCCTGGTCCTCGTCGTCCTCGCTCTGCTGCTCCGCTCCCGCAAGCCGGCGTGTGTGGGGCTGCACTGCTCGGGCTGCGACCACTGACCGCCACGACCGCCGGCTGGCCCACCTACTGCGCCCGATGCCGTAGGTGGGCCACGGCCCTCATCGAAGCCGGCCACCCCGGCACCGGCCACTACCGCGCCGAGACCGCCTGCGACCGACACGAAGCCGCGGCACACCGCTGGGCCTCCCGTGTCGGCCCGACCCGCACCACCC
>NZ_SMJY01000430.1:0-377 GCF_004348355.1 Micromonospora sp. KC721
GACATCAGATTTACTCCCTTGACGGTCTCGTCTCTAATGACTAGAGTCGACTTCACTCGATGCTCTAAAGGCTAGAGCATAGACCTTGGGAGGAACAGACCATGCCGCAGACGTTCATCGTGGACCAGGCCCCGAACTGTGAGGGCTGCGGATCGCCCCTGGAAGCCCGTACGCACTCCGGTGGGCTTCCGAAGCGGTTCCACAACGATGCGTGTCGCAAGCGGGCTCTGCGTGCCTCTCAGCGGTCTACCGACCCTGTTGCCGGGCGTGCCGGTCCCGGGGTGCCGCGCGCGGGCGGGACGCAGGAGCGCGCGGCAGGCGGCCCGGGTTTGGCCGCCGGCCCCGGGGCCGGTTTGCCCGGTTCAGGCCACCCGGAT
>NZ_SMJY01000431.1:0-375 GCF_004348355.1 Micromonospora sp. KC721
CGACGCGGTAGCCGACCAATACGCGGATAAGTCCCTCCCAGCCGTCCGACTCCACCGCGTCGAGCACCGCCGACTGAGCGCCGGGAATGTCGGCCAGGCGGTACCAGGTGTGCGGCAGGAGGTAGGCCACGGTGTCGCCGCCGACCTCTTCGGCCGCAATCTCTTCGTCGGTCTGCTCGTCGACGTCGGGCAGGAGCAGTGCCCGCAGTCCACGCGACCAGCGCAGCGCGCTCTTACCGGCGGTGGCCCGCTCGTACTCGTGCCAGAGATCGAGGTCAGCGGCCAAGCCGTCGGTGCCGAAGTCCGCGAGGATCTGTAGCGGCGTGCGCGAAGTCTTACGCCGGGTGCCCTTCATGTCGGAGCGAGCGATCTCGT
>NZ_SMJY01000432.1:0-369 GCF_004348355.1 Micromonospora sp. KC721
ATCAACCGACTCAAACGCAACCGGGCCGTGGCCACGCGCTTCGACAAGCTGGCCGTCCGGTACGAGGCCACGATCCACCTCGCGGCCATCAACGAGTGGCTGTGACCGACTTCGACACACGCCCTAGGGCCTGTGTCGAAGTCGGTGCCAGGGCTTGAGGTGGCTTGAAGATCTTCGCGTGTCGGAGATCGAAAACGAGTGAGGTCTCCGGTAGATGGTTCAGCGACCAAGCAGAACCTGAGAACCGGAGACCTCGTGGACACCCTAGCGGTGACGAGGCGGTTCGACCTGACCGACGTGCAGTGGGCGGTGCTGGAGCCGTTGCTGCCTGCGGGTAAGCGGCCAGGTCGACCGTCGTCATGGAGTAGG
>NZ_SMJY01000433.1:0-366 GCF_004348355.1 Micromonospora sp. KC721
CAACCAGGTGTCAGAGATCGACCGTTGCAAGCGGTGCGGTCGGGATCTGCTCGGCGGCGCGGCGGCCATCGTCGTCAACGAGGGCACGGCTCACTTCTCCGGTGTCGAGACCTGCGGCCGGCTCTGGGCGGCGCGGCGGCCATCGTCGTCAACGAGGGCACGGCTCACTTCTCCGGTGTCGAGACCTGCGGCCGGCTCTGGCTCTGTCCGGTCTGCGCTGCCAAGATCCGGGCTCGGTAACGAGATCGCTCGCTCCGACATGAAGGGCACCCGGCGTAAGACTTCGCGCACGCCGCTACAGATCCTCGCGGACTTCGGCACCGACGGCTTGGCCGCTGACCTCGATCTCTGGCACGAGTACGAGCG
>NZ_SMJY01000434.1:0-346 GCF_004348355.1 Micromonospora sp. KC721
GCCTACCTCCTGCCGCACACCTGGTACCGCCTGGCCGACATTCCCGGCGCTCAGTCGGCGGTGCTCGACGCGGTGGAGTCGGACGGCTGGGAGGGACTTATCCGCGTATTGGTCGGCTACCGCGTCGAGCACCGCCGACTGAGCGCCGGGAATGTCGGCCAGGCGGTACCAGGTGTGCGGCAGGAGGTAGGCCACGGTGTCGCCGCCGACCTCTTCGGCCGCAATCTCTTCGTCGGTCTGCTCGTCGACGTCGGGCAGGAGCAGTGCCCGCAGTCCACGCGACCAGCGCAGCGCGCTCTTACCGGCGGTGGCCCGCTCGTACTCGTGCCAGAGATCGAGGTCAGCG
>NZ_SMJY01000435.1:0-341 GCF_004348355.1 Micromonospora sp. KC721
GGGAGGAACAGACCATGCCGCAGACGTTCATCGTGGACCAGGCCGCGACTTTCCAGGCGGTTGCCTTCCTGGGCGCGGAGCCCCGGATTGAGTTCGGCACGCGGGACAAGCAGGAGACGACCAAGGAAGCCCGTACGCACTCCGGTGGGCTTCCGAAGCGGTTCCACAACGATGCGTGTCGCAAGCGGGCTCTGCGTGCCTCTCAGCGGTCTACCGACCCTGTTGCCGGGCGTGCCGGTCCCGGGGTGCCGCGCGCGGGCGGGACGCAGGAGCGCGCGGCAGGCGGCCCGGGTTTGGCCGCCGGCCCCGGGGCCGGTTTGCCCGGTTCAGGCCACCCGGAT
>NZ_SMJY01000045.1:0-33928 GCF_004348355.1 Micromonospora sp. KC721
GGACCCCTCGGCCCAGTTAACGTCTGGTGACGTACGAGAGGGACCCACGGCACGCCGCAGGTCCCTCTCGTACGTCGAGGGTCAGAGGTACTGGCCGGTGTTGCTGGCGGTCTCGATGGAACGGCCGGCCTCGGCGCCCTTGCCGCCGGAGACGAGCGTGCGGATGTAGACGATCCGCTCGCCCTTCTTGCCGGAGATGCGCGCCCAGTCGTCCGGGTTGGTGGTGTTGGGGAGGTCCTCGTTCTCGCGGAACTCGTCGACGCAGGCGTCGAGGAGGTGCTGCAGGCGCAGCCCCTTGCGACCGGAGGTGAGGAACTCCTTGATGGCCATCTTCTTGCCCCGGTCGACGATGTTCTGGATCATCGCGCCGGAGTTGAAGTCCTTGAAGTAGAGGACTTCCTTGTCACCGTTGGCGTAGGTGACCTCGAGGAAGCGGTTCTCCTCGGTCTCGGAGTACATCCGCAGCACCACCGCGTCGATCATCGCCGCGACGGTGGCCTGGGGGTCGCCGCCGTGCTCGGCCAGGTCGTCGGCGTGCAGCGGCAGGCCGGAGAGAATGTACTTGGAGAAGATGTCCTTGGCCGCCTCGGCGTCCGGACGCTCAATCTTGATCTTCACGTCGAGCCGGCCGGGACGCAGGATGGCCGGGTCGATCATGTCCTCCCGGTTGGAGGCACCGATCACGATGACGTTCTCCAGCCCCTCCACACCGTCGATCTCGCTGAGCAGCTGCGGAACGATGGTGTTCTCCACGTCCGAGGAGACGCCGGAGCCACGGGTCCGGAAGATCGAGTCCATCTCGTCGAAGAACACGATGACCGGGGTGCCCTCGCTGGCCTTCTCCCGGGCTCGTTGGAAGATCAGCCGGATGTGCCGCTCGGTCTCGCCGACGTACTTGTTGAGCAGCTCGGGGCCCTTGATGTTGAGGAAGAAGCTGGTGTGCTTCTCCTTACCCTCCCGCTCGGCGATCTTCTTCGCCAGCGAGTTCGCCACCGCCTTGGCGATGAGCGTCTTGCCGCAACCTGGCGGCCCGTACAGCAGGATGCCCTTCGGCGGCCGGAGCTGGTGCTCGCGGAACAGGTCGGCGTGCAGGAAGGGCAGCTCCACCGCGTCGCGGATCTGCTCGATCTGCGCCTGGAGGCCACCGATGTCGGTGTAGTCGACGTCGGGCACCTCCTCCAGGACCAGTTCCTCGACCTCGCTCTTCGGGATCCGCTCGTACGCGTACGCCGAGCGGGGCTCGATCATGAGCGAGTCGCCGGCCCGGATCGGTGCGCCGATCAGGGTCTCGGCGAGGTGCACGATGCGCTCCTCGTCGGAGTGCGAGACCACCAGCGCCCGGTCACCCGGTGCGCCGTCCGGCCCGGCGAGGATCTCCTTGAGCATCACCACCTCGCCGACCCGCTCGTAACCGAACGCGTCGACGACGTTGAGCGCATCGTTGAGCAGGACCTCCTGCCCGCGCTGCAACTCCGTCGCGTCCAACGAGGGGGAGACGGCCACCCGGAGCTTGCGTCCGCCGGTGAAGATGTCCACCGTGCCGTCGTCGTGCCGCGAGAGGAAGACACCGTACCCGCTCGGCGGCTGCGCCAAGCGGTCGATCTCCTCCTTGAGCGTCACAATCTGCGCGCGAGCCTCCTTGAGGGTGCTCACGAGCCGGTCGTTGTTCTCGGTGAGCCGCGCCAACTGTGCCTGGGTGGCCGCCAGCCGCTCTTCGAGCTGCCGGACGTGTCGGGGGCTTTCGGTCAACTTGCGCCGCACCAGAGCGAGTTCCTCTTGAAGGAACGCGACCTGCGTGGAGAGATCGTGGGCTTCCTTCTCCCACCGTGCGGCGCGCGAGTCCGCGTCGTCGCTGCGTGCCACGTCCCACCTCCCCGGGGGGCTTGAACGTTCTGCCCTAACACTAGCCGCTATGAGGCCCATTCGGTCCTACGCAACGCCCTCGTCACCGAACCTTGATCGCGAAGGGACGCCTGAGGGGCAGGTCCGGGCGTTCGGGTACCGTCGAAACGTGGGACGGGAGAACATGGGGGGTGCCGCGTGACCGAGGTCGCGACCGACCAACTTCAGGTCTGGGTGGACCAGGACCTCTGCACGGGTGACGGGCTCTGCGTGCAGTACGCGCCGGAGGTCTTCGAGTTCGACGTCGACGGTCTGGCGTACGTCAAGGGCCCCGACGGCGAGCTGCGGCTGAACCCGGGCAGCCGGGTGGACGTGCCCGGGCACCTGCGCCTCGAGGTGATCGACTCGGCGCGGGAGTGCCCCGGCGAGTGCATCCACGTGGTGCGTGACAGCGACGGCGTCGAGGTGGCCGGCCCGGAGGCCGAGGACGACTGACCGCCAGCGCCGACGGGCACAGCACGGCCGGACATCGTGGTCGATCATGAGGCCGACGGCGCGGATCTCACATCCGCTCCCCGCCAACCTCATGATCGACGCGTACGGCGGCGACTGTGGCCCTCCCCCGGTCCGTCGGTCACAGCACCGGGCGACCGACCACCGAGGCGACCAGGCGGGCGAACTCCTCCAACCGAGCGATCTGACCGGCTCCGCCGTCGTCGAGCGTCTTGCCGAAGCGCAGCGCGTCGTGCCGCGGCACGCCCGCGACCTCGTCACCGGGCGGCGCCTCGTCCAGCGAGGTGAGCAGCAGGTAGACGTCGATGCTGTCGACCCGCACCTCGCCGTTGTCGGTTCGGGTCAGCCGGCGTCGGCAGCCGACCTCGGTGACCGTGGAGACCGGCACCACCCGTAGCGACGAGGTCATCGCGCCGGCCGGCCCCTCCCCCGGCGGCACGTCCTCACCGTGCCACAGCACCAGCCGGCTGCCGTCGCAGACGACGACCTCCTGCCAGACGCCGTTGACCTCGTTGACGAAACGTTCCAGCGTGAAACCGAGCACGGACGCCCCACGCAACACCCCGCCCAGCGCCTCGAGCGCGATGTCCGGATCGCGCAGGTAGGCCCGCGCCGCCGACTCCAGGTCGGTGTAGGGCGACCAGTCCGGGAACACGGCCGGCAACTCCCCACCGCCGAAACCCGGCCGACTCATGACATCTCCCCCAGGTCGTGCCGCCGACCCGCACCGGCCGACGGAATCAGCCCGATCACTGCCAGCCGTCCCGCCACGCCGTCACGGCAGCCCCGGCCCGTCGGCCGCGTCCGGCGTCGAGCCGGCCGCCGCCTGACGGGCCGCCTCGGCCGCGCGCAACGCCTGCCGGCGCTCGGCGTACGCCTCGGCGCCCTTGCTGGGCTTGCGACGCCGCGGCGGGGCGGTGACGCCCGGTGCGAGCTTACGCGCGGAGACGAGGAACGCGGTGTGCGCGATCATCCGGTGGTCCGGGCGGACGGCCAGCCCCTCGGCATGCCAGTCGCGCACCAGCGACTCCCAGGCCCTCGGCTCGGTCCAGCCGCCGCGCTCGCGCAGCGCCTCCACCAGCTCGGACAGCTGCGGGGTGGTCGCCACGTAACCGATGAACACACCGCCGGGCAGCAGCGCCCGCTCGACCATGTCGAGCGTCTCCCACGGGGTGAGCATGTCCAGGATGATCCGGTCGAACCCGGTCTCGGCGCAGTCGGCGACATTACCGACGTGCAGTCGCCACGCCGGGTGCGGGGCGCCGAAGAACGCCTCGACGTTGCGCCTGGCGATCTGCGCGAAGTCCTCGCGCACCTCGTACGAGTGCAGTTCGCCGCCGGTGCCCACGGCCCGCAGCAGCGAACAGCTCAACGCGCCCGAGCCGGCGCCGGCCTCCAGGACCTTGGCACCGGGGAAGATGTCACCCATCGCGACGATCTGCGCCGAGTCCTTCGGGTAGATCACCTGGGCGCCGCGCGGCATGGACAGCACGTAGTCCGACAGCAGCGGACGCAGCGCGAGGAAGGCCGTCCCCCCACCGGCGGTGGTCACCACGCTGCCGTCGGGCTGACCGATCAGCGCGTCGTGCCGCAGGATGCCGCGATGGGTGTGGAACTCCTTGCCGGGCTCCAGGACGACCGTGTGCATCCGGCCCTTCGGATCGGTCAGCTGGACCCGGTCACCGGGGCGGAACGGCCCCCGGTGCGCCGGAGGCAGCTCCGGGACGGCGACGAGGGTGTCCGGGGCGGCCGGGAGGGCGGAGGAGTGTGCGGTCACCTGTTCAACTTCCGTGTGGGTTCGAGGACCTGTGCCAGATCCGCGACGTGCAGAACGCCGACCACATCTTCGCCTGCCGTCACCACGTACCGTGCGGCCGGGTGGGCCTGCACGGCGGCCATCACCCGCTCGGCGTCGAGCCCGGCCGGCAACACCGGCAGTTGGTCCAGCGAGCGGGCCACCGCGTCCACGGCCAGCCAGGGCCGGCGCGGCGGGGGTACCGCCTCGGCCGCCGCCGGATCGACCAGGGCGACCGGGCGACCGGCGCCGTCGAGCACGGCCACCGCCGCGCCCGGGGGCGCCTGCGCGGCGTGCCGGCGCTGGGCCTCGGCCAGCGGGGTGCCGGTGGGCACCCCGAAGACGGGACGGGTCAGCCGGGCCAGGTCGATCAGGGGAACCCGGCGGCTGATCCTGGCGTACCGGATGGACTGGCCGGCCCCGCGCCACAGCGTGACGGCGACCAGCAGCATCAGCGGCAGCGCCAGCGGCACCAGGATCCGCTCGACGGTGAGCAGCACGACCGACCCCACGGTGCCGACGGCGACGGCGCGGCCGACCCAGCCGGCCACCTCGGTGGCCCGGTGCCGGTCCCGGGTGGCCGCCCAGATCGCGGCGCGCAGCGCCCGGCCACCGTCCAGCGGCAGCCCGGGCAGGACGTTGAAGGCCGCCACGACGGCATTGCTCAGCGCCAACTGCAGGGCGAGTTGGTGGGCGAGGGTGCGGTCGGGCAGGGCCAGGGTGACACCGACGCCGAGGGCGCCGAGCACCGCCGAGACCGCCGGCCCGGCCAGGGACACCAGCAGCTCGACCCGGGGGTTGGGGGCGTCGGACTCCATCTCGGTGTAGCCGCCGAGCAGTTCGAGGGTGATGCCCCGGACGCCGATGCCGTACCGGCGGGCGGTCAGCGCGTGGCCCAGCTCGTGCAGCAGGACGGACCCGAGCAGCGAGACGACGAACCCGAGGCCGATCAGGAACCCGCCCAGCGGGGTCAGGTCCAGCCGCTCGCCGGCGAACCGCGCGTACACCACCGTGACGAGCAACGCCAACAGCAGCATCGACAGGTTGATCCGCAGCGGGACCCCGCAGACCCGGCCCACGCCCAGGCCGCCGCGCCGACGGGCGGGGCGTGCGGATCGGTCGGGGACGCTCACCGCCCCGATGCTACGCGGTGCGGATCATGCTCCGGTGCGGCGACGACCGGCCTGTCACACCGGTGCCCTACCCTTCGGGGCATGACGGCGGAACCGGTGACTGACCAGCAGGGCTCTGGCGCCCCGGCCGCGCTGCCGGCCACCGTCCGGGCGTCGTTGTCGCCGTCACGGGCGGCCGACTTCAAGACCTGCCCGCTGCTCTACCGGTTCCGCAGCATCGACCGGCTGCCCGAGCGTCCCAGCCTGGAGCAGGCCCGGGGCACCCTGGTGCACGCCGTGCTGGAGCGGCTGTTCGACCTGCCGGCACCCGGGCGCACCCCGGATGCCGCCGGTGACCTGGTCGCCCCGCAGTGGGACCGGCTGGTCACCGAGCAGCCGGAGCTGGCCGCCCTGTTCGACCCCGCCGACGAGGCCGGCACCGCCGAGTTCCTGCGCTCGGCGGCGGCGCTGCTGCGGGGCTACTTCGCGGTGGAGGATCCACGGCGGTTGGAGCCGGCCGAGCGGGAAAGCCTGATCTCCGCGGTGGTCGACGACGAGCTGCTCATCCGGGGCTACCTCGACCGGCTCGACGTCGCGCCCGACGGCGCGCTGCGGGTGGTCGACTACAAGACCGGCGGCGCGCCCCGGGAGGCCTTCGAGGCGCGGGCGTTGTTCCAGCTCAAGTTCTACGCGTTGGTGCTGTGGCGCACCCGGGGTGTGGTGCCGCGGGTGCTGCGCCTGCTCTACCTGAAGGACGCCGAGGTCTGCGACTACTCCCCCGACGCCGAGGAGCTGTTGCGTTTCGAGCGCACGGTGGTGGCGCTCTGGCAGGCGATCGAGCAGGCCACCCAGCGGCAGGATTTCCGGCCCCGGCCCAGCCGGCTCTGCGACTGGTGCAACCATCAGGCGCTCTGCCCGAGCTTCGGCGGCACCCCGCCGCCGTTCCCGCAGCCGGCGGCGGTGCCCGACCCGCTGCGCGACGCCCGGTCCGGCCCGGCCGCTCCCGGCGCCGACGAGTGACCCGCCGCCCCGCCCCACCGGCGGCGGCGGCGGCCTGACCGGTCGGCTGGCGCGCTGGTGGCAGTATCCCGCGTGCAAGCACGCAACCGTGGGTGACGGGTCGGGGCGCCTCGCAGGCTGCGGGCCGTTTCCCGGTACCGGGCGTGCGCCGGCGCAGCGTTCCGCCCCGGCGCCGGCGCCCCCGGGGTTGCGCCGCGCCGGCCGGTGCCCCACGCGGCAGCCAGCACGACAGGGAGGGCGATGAGCGACCACGGGGTGCCGGTACGTCCGGTGCGGATCCTGCTCGCCGACGACCAGCCGCTGCTGCGGACCGGCTTCCGGACGGTGCTGGGCGCCGAGGCGGACCTGGACGTGGTGGGCGAGACGGGCGACGGCCGGGAGGCCGTGGAGTTGGCCCGGCGACTGCTGCCGGACGTGGTGCTGTTGGACGTCCGGATGCCGCGGCTGGACGGCGCGGCCGCCACCCGGGCGATCGTCGAGGCCCGACTGCCGGTGCGGGTGCTCGTGCTGACCACGGTCGACCTCGACGAGTACGTGCTGGGCGCGCTGCGCGCCGGGGCCAGCGGCCTGCTGGCCAAGGATGTGCCGGCGGAGGATCTGGTCACCGCGATCCGGGTGGTGGCCGCCGGGGAGGCGGTGGTGACGCCCCGGATCCTGCGTCGGCTGCTGGACCGTTTCGCCGCCGTGCTAGCCGACCCGGCCGCGGCCCCGCCGACGGCGTTGAGCGTACTGACCGGGCGGGAACGGGAGGTGCTGGTCCAGGTGGCCCGAGGGCTGTCCAACGCCGAGATCGCCGCCGTGCTGTCGGTCAGCGAGACCACCGTCAAGACCCACGTCGGGCATGTGCTGACCAAGCTGGGCCTGCGCGACCGGGTGCAGGCGGTGGTGCTGGCGTACGAGACCGGGCTGGTACGCCCGCGGGCCTGAGCCGCGCCGCGCGGCGGCCCGGAAAGAGGTGGCCGCGCATTGTGGCCGTCACCTACCGTGACGCGAGACGGGGTCGTGGAGTTGGCCTGATGTGGCGTTCGATGCCCCCGGTCGGTATGCCGCGGCGCCGCCGACTCAGGGGCAACCCTGAGTCGGCGCCGGGGTCGACCCGCAGCGGGAATCCGGCCGGAGATCAGCCCACGGACGGACGGATCACCGACCGGCCCGGGTGAGGATGGGATGGACCCCACCGGCCAGCGGGGGCGGTGGGGATGACCGCAGCAGACGGAAGAGGTAGATGACGTGACGGCGACGGTAGGCCGCGAGGCGCAGGTCGCGGCCCGGGCCAACGACGTGTGGAAGGTGTACGGCAGCGGCGAGGCGCAGGTGATGGCGCTGCGCGGGGTGAGCGCGGAGTTCGAACGCGGCCGGTTCACCGCGATCATGGGTCCGTCGGGTTCGGGCAAGTCCACGCTGATGCACTGCCTGGCGGGGCTGGACTCGGTCACCCGGGGCACCGTGATGATCGGCGACACCACCGTCACCGGGTTGGGCGACGCCGGCCTGACCCGGCTGCGCCGCGACAAGGTCGGCTTCATCTTCCAGCAGTTCAACCTGCTGCCGACGTTGACCGCACAGGAGAACATCCTGCTGCCGATGTCGATCGCCGGCCGCAAACCCGACCCGGCCTGGTACGACACGGTGATCGACACGGTCGGTCTGCGGGACCGGTTGGGACACCGTCCGGCGCAGCTCTCCGGCGGCCAGCAGCAGCGGGTGGCGTGCGCGCGGGCGCTGGTCGCCCGCCCCGAGGTGATCTTCGCCGACGAGCCGACCGGCAACCTCGACTCGCGTTCCGGGGCGGAGGTGCTGAACTTCCTACGCAACTCGGTACGCGAGCACGGGCAGACCATCGTCATGGTCACCCACGACCCGACCGCCGCCGCGTACGCCGACCGGGTGGTCTTCCTCGCCGACGGGCAGATCGTCTCGGAGCTGATCGAGCCGACCGCCGAGACCGTGCTGGACACCATGAAGAAGCTCGACGCTCCGGTCGAGGTGGCGCGCTGATGTTCCGCGCGACGTGGAAGAGCCTGCTGGCGCGCAAGGTGCGCCTCGTCCTCTCCGGCCTGGCGGTGGTACTGGGCGTCATGTTCGTCTCCGGTGCGTTCGTGCTCACCGACACCCTGGGCCGCTCCTTCGACCAGGTCTTCGCCGACGCGTACGCGGACGTCGACGTCAACGTCAACGCCACGCCGAAGGTCGCCCTCGACGAGCTGGAGGGCGAGCCGGTGAGCCCGCCCGTCCCGGCCGCGTTGCTGGAGCGGGTCCGCACGGTTGCCGGGGTGGCCGAGGCCACCGGCATCATCGCCGCCGACGGCGCACTCATGATCGGCAGCAACGGCAAGGTGGTCACCTCGTTCGGGCCGCCGCAGCTGGGTGAGAACTGGCTGGGCGAGAGCGACCTGCTGACGCTGCGCGAGGGCCGGGAGCCGCGCGCGGACGACGAGATCGTCATCAACGCGGCGCTCGCCCAGGCGGCGGGGGTGAAGGTCGGCGACCGGGTCGGCGTACAGACCCCCTTCAAGTCGAAGAAGGAAGATTTCCACCTCGTCGGGATCTTCGGCTTCAGCGGTGGCCGGGACTCCCTCGGCGGAGCCAACGAGATCGCCTTCACCACCCCGGTGGCGCAGCGACTGATGCTCGGTGAGCCGGACGTGTTCACCAACATCAGCGTTCAGGCCGTCGACGGCGTCGGCGAGGAGAAGCTGCGCGACGACATCGCCGCCGCTGTCGGCGACGGCTACCAGGTGCGGACCGGCGAGCAGATGTCGGCCGACGCCGCGGCCGGTCTGAAGGAAGGGCTGTCCTTCTTCAACAAGATCCTGCTCGGTTTCGCCGCCGTGGCGCTGCTGGTGGGCACCTTCCTCATCCTGAACACCTTCTCCATCATCGTGGCCCAGCGCACCCGGGAGCTGGCCCTGATGCGGGCCATCGGAGCCAGCGGCCGGCAGATCATCGGTTCGGTGGTGCTGGAGGCCATCGCGGTGGGGCTGATCGCCTCCGTGCTGGGGCTGGCCGCCGGCATCGGCGTGGGCGCGCTGCTGGCGTACCTGTTCGGCGAGCTGGCCGGCGGGCTCGCCCTGGCCGGGCTGGGCGTGCCGGCGGCGGCGGTCATCGGGGCCTTCGGAGTGGGTCTGGTGATCACGGTGGTGGCGGCGCTGCTGCCGGCGCTGCGTGCCGCGCGGATCCCGCCGATCGCCGCCATGCAGGACGTGGCGACCCCGGACCGCCCGTTGACGAAGGTCACGGTGTCCGGCGGGATCGTCACCGCGATCGGCGCGACGCTGCTGTTCCTGGGGCTCAGCGGCAACGCGGGCGACCTCACCCTGCAGACCATCCTCGGCGGGGTGTTCTTCGCCTTCATCGGGGTGGCGCTGCTGACCCCGCTGATCAGCCGGCCGGTGGTCGGCCTGCTCGGGGCGGTGTTCGCCTGGTCGGTGCCGGGCAAGCTGGGCCGGCTCAACTCCGGTCGCAACCCGCGCCGCACCGCGATCACCGCGGCGGCGCTGATGGTGGGCATCGCCCTGGTCACCGGCGTGACGGTGATCCTCGACTCGGCCAAGAGCAGCATCAGCGCCCTGGCCGAGGACCAGATCAACGCCGAGCTGGTGATCTCCGGGGTGCAGTCCGGGCCGCGCCCGCCGAGCTTCGACCCGGCGGTGCTGGAGCAGGCCGCCGCCATCCCGGGCGTCCAACTGGTCGACGGCGAGTACGGCGACATGGCGGAGGTCGACGGCAAGGCAACCTGGGTGGCGGTGTCGAGCAACGTCGCCGCCCTGGAGCGGATCTTCAGCGCGAAGGCCACCGCCGGTGACATCAGCCGACTGGGGCCGGACCAGATGCTGTTCAGCTCCGACACCGCGAAGTCCCGCAACGTGTCGGTCGGCTCGCGGGTCACCGTCCAGCTGTCCCGGGGCGAGGCCCGCACCTACACGGTCAGCGGGATCTACCAGAGCACCGAGCTGACCAGCCCGGTGGTGTTGCCGCCGCAGGCGGCGCGGGACTTCGCCATTCCGCAGCCGATCCAGGGTTTCCTGCAACTGGCCCCCGGCGCCCGCGTCGAGGACGTGCGCCCACAGGTCGAGACGTTGCTCGCCGACAACCCCCAGGTGTCGGTGGCTGACCGGGCCGCCTTCATCAAGCAGCAGACCAGCCAACTGGACGGCCTGCTCCAGATGATCCAGATCCTGCTGGCCCTGGCCATCGTCATCGCGGTGCTGGGCATCATCAACACCCTCGCCCTGTCGGTGCTGGAGCGGACCAGGGAGCTGGGCCTGCTGCGGGCGATCGGGCTGCGCCGGGCGCAGACCATGCGGATGATCACCGTGGAGGCGGTGGTGATCTCGGTCTTCGGGGCGTTGCTGGGCGTGGCGGTCGGCACCGGCCTCGGGGCGGCGGTGGTCGAGGCGCTCAAGGACGAGGGGATCAGCGACCTGGTCCTGCCCTGGGGGCAGATGGGTCTCTTCCTCGGCCTGGCCGCGATCATCGGGGTGGTCGCGGCGGTGCTGCCGGCGGTCCGGGCCGCGCGGATCAACGTGCTCGGCGCGATCGCGCACGACTGACCGGTCGCTCGGGGCCCCGCCGCTGCCGGCGGGGCCCCGTCCCGATCTACGGCATCCCGGGGGATTTCAACCGCTGGTCAGCCCCGAGGTGCCGCAACCGGCACGGTCAGGACGGCGGGTCGCCGAGCAGCGCCGCCAGCAGCTCCAGGTCCGCACCGGTCAGGCTCTGCACCTGGTGCACGCCGTCCGTCGGCGGCAGTGGTGCCTCCGCCGGCACCGCCAGCACCGCCGCACCGGCGGCGAGCGCGCTGGCCACCCCGGTCGGCGAGTCCTCGATCGCCACGCAGCGGGCGATCGGCACGTCCAACAGCCGGGCGGCGGTCAGGTACGGCTCGGGGTGGGGCTTGGCGGCGTCCACCTCGTCACCGCAGACCACCGCGTCGAAGCTGTCCCGCCCGAGGGTGTCCAGGGCGATCTCGACCAGGGCGCGACCGCTGGAGGTCACCAGAGCGGTGGGGATGCCCGCGGCGCGTACCGCCTGCAGCAGGGCCAGCGCGCCGGGCCGCCAACGCAGCCCGGTGCGGAACAGCTGCAGGATGCGGGCGTCGATCCAGGCGGCGCTGACCCGCGGGTCCCGCTCGGGCTGGCCGAGGTCGTCGTGCAGGATGCGCATCGCCTCCGCCATGCTGGTGCCGACGATGGCGCGGCGGGCCTGCCCGGACAGCTTCCCGCCGTACTCGGCGGCCAGCTCGCACAGCGCGACATCCCACAGCTTCTCGCTGTCGACCAGGGTGCCGTCCATGTCGAAGAGCACAGCGGCGGGGTGTGTGCTGCTCAACGGATCCTCCTGCGGGTGCGGCGACCGCACCGATCCTGCCAACCCCCCGGGCGCGGCGTCGGGGCGGACCGGGCACCAGTGACGCAGGTCAACCGGCGGGCTCGGGGTCAGCCGAGGCCGCAGGCGCGCAGGGAGTTCTCGTAGCCGCGGAAGAACGAGTCGGTGCGCTGTTCGGCGGTACCGTGCGACCCTTCGGCGAACCAGGGTTGGTCGGGATCGTCGCCGACGGCGAGCAGCCCGTCGCGGAACTCGTCCAGGTCGCCGTCCTGGAGTTCGAGCTGCCCGTTGCGCACCGAGTCACCCAGGTACGCCCCGGCCATGCAGTCGGCCTGGAGTTCCTGCTGGATGGTGAAGCTGTAGCGGGTGCCCATGCGCACCTGGATGCCGTGGGCGTACTCGTGGCCCAGCAGGTAGAACACGAACGCGTCGCCGACCTGCCGGAACGCGGCCACCGACCAGTTGACGTCGTAGGCGATGTAGTCGGCGGCCGAACAGTAGACCGCGTTGTTGCGCGGCACCGGCTGACCGGCGCAGGCGACCTCCCCCTCCCGCTGGTAGGGGATGATCCGGCGGATCGGGGTGAACGGCCGCCCGGAGGCCCGGAACTGGGCGGCCCAGTAGCGCTCGGCGATGCGGACCGCGCCCTGGATGTCCTCCTTGAACTCCGCCACGCTGGTGGTGCCGTCGGCGCGGGTGGTCGACGCGTCGGGCGAGGCGGCCGTACGGGTCGGCTGCGGGCGGGGCTCGTTCGGTGGCTGCTGCGGGCCACCCTGCCCCACCCCGCCGGCCGCGCAGCCGACGGCGACCAGGGCCGCCACCAGACCCGCCAGTGAGCCCCGCGACCGCCGTCGCCCGCGTGCCGTCACCGCTGCCTCCCCAGGCTCCTCACCGATACGGCCCGGTACCCGTATCGCGTGACGATCATGCCGCGCGGAGGCCGCCCTGACCACAGGCGGACGGCGCGGCATCGCCGTCCGCGCACAGTCGTGCCCGACGTCGCCGCCCTCCGGCCGTCGACGTCACTGCGAGCGGTCGTTGCGGATGACCGTGTGGTGCTGGGCGGCGTACCGCTGCCGCTCGTACCACTGTTGGTCGGTCAGCGCCGCCTGCCCGGCGGCCCGCTCCTCCGCGCCGGGGACGCGCACCCGGTCCCGCCAGGCCACCCAGCCACACACCCCGGCCAGCACCACTGCACCGATTCCGAGCACCATCCACACCGTCGTCATGCGACCCACGGTAGGAGCCAGCCCACCGCCAGCCGCCCTCGCCGTCGCGCGGTCAGCCGGCGGCGAGGACCTCCCGCAGCCGGACGGCGAACGCCGCCGGGTCGTCGACGAAGCCGATGTGCCCGCCGGGGAACATCGTCGGTTCGTCGCCCAGCGACGCGGCCAACACCCGCGACGTACGGTCGCACAGCTCGTCGGTGGACTGCTCGCCGAGGCCGACGAGCACCCGGGTGGGCCCGTCGCGCAGCGCGGCCACCTCGGGCCGGAACCGGGTGGTGCCGCGCAGCATGTGCAGGTACTGATAGCGCTCGTCGGCGGCCGCCTGCGGATCCGGTTCGCCGCCGAACATGGCCAGGACGGCCTCCTCGGGCAGCTGGATGTTGGCGTTGGTGAGGAACATGCGCCACGCCCCGAGCCGGTCCCCGCCGAGGTACGTGGCGATCATGTCCTCCTCCCGGGCGAGGATCTCCTTGGCGTCGTCGAGGAGCGTCACCAGGGGTGGCTCGTGGGCGATCACGGTGTGCGCCACCTTCGGGTGGGCCTGGGCGAGGGCCAGCGCGGTGACCGCGCCGCCGCTGGAACCGAGCACGGCGGCCGGCCCGAGGTCGAGGTGGGCGACGAGCCGGGCGAGGTCGTTGGCGCGCAGTTCGGGCGTCGAGTCCTGTTCCGGGTCGTGCAGGCGGCTGCGGTTGATGCCACGAGGGTCGGTGGTGAGCACGGTGTGGTCGGTGGCCAGCAGCTCGGCCAACGGCGCGAACGCCGCCGCGTCCATCGGGGCGCCGACCAGCGCCAGCAGCGGGCCCCGCCCGCGTACCTCGTAGTGCAGCAGACCGTCGGCGACCTTGAGGGTCGCGACGGTGACGGTGCCGGTGGAAGTGGTGCTCATCGGGTCCTCCAGTTGGTGACGCGGGATGCGTTCGCAATGGAGACTTCCGGCGTACGGCAGAATCGTCGCTCGTGATGGCGACTTCTCCGGCGGACCCAGCCGTACCCGGTTCGGTGCTGGCCCGGGCAGCCGACGGCGACCAGGGCGCGTTCGCGGAGCTGGTGGCCCCGCTGCGCCGGGAGCTGCACGCGCACTGCTACCGGATGCTCGGGTCGACCCACGACGCCGACGACGCCCTGCAGGAGGCGCTGCTGCGAGCCTGGCGAGGACTGCCCCGCTTCGAGGGGCGCAGCTCGGTGCGGTCCTGGCTGTACACGGTGGCCACCCGCACCTGCCTGGACGCGGTGGCCGGCCGGAACCGCCGGGCGATGCCCGTCGACCTCGGCCCGGCCAGCGAGCGGGCCGTGACCGACGACACACCGGTCACCGACGTCGCCTGGCTCGGCCCCTACCCCGACGCCGGCCTGCCCGACGCACCCGCCGTCCCGCACGCCCGCTACGAACAGCGCGAGGCGGTCGAGCTGGCGTTCGTCGCGGCCCTGCAACACCTGCCGGGAAACCAGCGGGCCGCGCTGCTGCTCTTCGAGGTGCTGGGGTTCTCCGCTGCCGAGATCGCCGCCATGATGGCCACGTCGGTCACGTCGGTGAACTCCGCCCTGGCCCGGGCCCGCCGGATCGTGGCCGACCGGGTGCCCGAGCCCAGCCAGCAGCGGACGCTGCGCCAGCTCGACGACGCCCGGCTGCGGCAGCTCGTCGACGGCTACGCCACCGCCCTGGAGAACGGTGACGCACCGGCGCTGGTTGCTCTGCTCACCGAGGACGTCACCTGGTCGATGCCGCCGATACCGCACTGGTACCGGGGGCTGGCGGCGGTCACCGACTTCGCCCGGGCGGTGCCGTTCACCAGTTGCGGTCAGTGGCGGCACCTGCCGGCCGCCGCGAACGGCCAGCCCACCGTCGTTTCCTACCTACGGCGTGCCGGGCAGGGCCCGTTTTCGGCCTGGTCGGTCGGCGTCCTGACAGTGCGCGACGGGCGGATCGCCGAGATCACCTCGTTCGTCGGCACCGAACACGTCACCCGACTCGGGTTGCCGGCGACACTGCCGGCCACCACGCCGCCCTCGATCCCCGCCGGTTGACCAGCGGCTCCGCGAGCGGGAGTCAGAATGCGGGGCGACCTGTGGCAGGCGGCGGGCAAGTTCTGTACGCAGGACGCCCGTCGCGGGCCGAAGCAGGCCGACGCTGATCGTGTAGACAGACTGGCCGGCACGGATCCGTGGGCGGAGCGTCGTGGCGGATGGCACGACCGCTTCGGGGTGCAGAGTGACCTGGAGGACAGCGAACGGGCCTGAACGGCGGACCGCCGCCGACTGGATTGCCTGCCACGGGAGGACAGCCGTCCGCCCCTTCTCACCGAGCCACAGCGCCGGACCGGTGATGTGCACAGATGGCCAGTTCCTGCGGTGCAGGACGAGCGATAAGGCGCTGAAGAGGACGGCGTAGAGGACGCCCGACACGGCGACGCTCGTCAGGTCGGCCGGCAGCCGCCCGGCGACGAGCGCCAGCACGGCTTGGACGAAGACCCAGGCCAGCAGGCCGATCAGCAGCATGAACAGGAACATGAGGCGGGCGGACGTGCGGAACGTCTTCTCGTCGCTTGCGTCCATTCGGGATACCTCCGCCGACCTGTGCAGCCGACTGTAGGGCAGTTTCCGGCGGGCGGGTGACCTCAACCGTGGTACCGGCGTCGGAGGGCGTGCCTGCGAGCCGCCTGACGAGCACGTCAACGATCCGCCTCGCCAGGGTCGAAGACACACTGACGGCCATGATTGTCTGGGTCAACGGTGCCTTCGGTGCCGGGAAGACGACGACGGCCGGTCTCCTGACGAAACGCCTCGACGGCGCCAGGGTTGTCGACCCCAAGTACGTCGGCCACCTGCTCGTGTCGTTCGTCGAGTCCCGGACCGGCGACTTCCAGGACCTACCGCTGTGGCGGCATCTGGTCGTCCAGACCGTGACCGGCCTGGCCCAGCACCATCCGGGTACCCGGATCGCCCCGATGAGCCTGATCAACCCGGAATACCGAGACGAAGTCTTCGGCGGCATCCGCGCCGCCGGCGTCGAACTCCGCGAGGTCGTGCTCACCCTGCCCGAACCGCAGTTACGCGCACGCATCGACGCCGACCACGTCGAGACCGGGCCGCGCCACTGGCGCCAGGACCATGTCCGGCAGGCGCTGACCACCTTCGCCGGCCTGATCGACGCCCACCTCATCGACGCGCCTCAAGCACCCGAACAGGTCGCGGACGCCGTGGCAGCACACGTCCGATAATCGGACGAACAGGAGTAGCGGCGCTATCGGTGAGCGTGACTCAAGGCTGGGTGCAGCGATCGGGCTCTCCGGCCCAGGACACTGTCCTGGGCCGGAGAGGTGTGATGGCTGTCGCTGGTGCCGATCAGACGAAGTTCACGTCGCTGCACCACATGTAGGTCTGGTCGAGGTGGGATGCCTGCCAGATGACGAAGAGGACGTGGTGTCCGGTGTATCCGGAGGTGGAGACGTTGAACCGGATATCCTTGGCCGGCGCGTAGCGCCCGGTCTGGGTGATGAAGTCGAGGTCTCCCCAACCGAGGCGCTGGGTGGTGGGGTTGAACCCGTTCTTGCTGACGTAGACCCGGAAGAAGTCAGCGCCGTGGCTGGCCTGGTCGTACAGGTGGATGGTGAAGTTGCGGCTGACGTTGGTCGTCTTCCACGGTCCGGGCTGGTTCAGGCTGTCGTTGCGGGAAAGGGCGTTGCTGCACAGCTGCCCGTTGGGGGTCGCTCCTTGGAAGTTTCCGCGCAGACCGTCCCGCAGGGCGCTCATCCAGTTCCACATGGTGTCAGGGTTGGCCTGGAACGCCCGCCAGCACATAGGGTCCTGTTGCTGCATGGCCGGGCTCATGTGGTTACTTCCCCAGGTCTTCCAACACTGGTAGGCGCGACTTGCCGGGCTGACGATGGTGCCGTGGGCTTGCGCCGGGCCGCTCCATGGCAGCACACCGACCACCATGGTGAGCAGCAGTGCAAGCCCTCGGAGGGCCTGGCGGACGGCTGGCCGGGATCGCCGGCCGGATTGATCGGGCTTGGGGGAACGCACGGTGGGTCCTCCATTCTTCGGCGTTCGGAATCAGCATGGGGGTGCCTCCACCAGCATCGCACCGACAAGCCGAGGCATCAACTGTTATCGATAAGTATCGGCGTTGGTCGAGTTGACTGGGAACGCTGCCGAGCGCGATTCAAGATCTGTCCGCTTCGGACCGGCGGAATCCGACAGCCCTCGCGATCAACAATTGACCGATCGGTGGGCCGTCGGCGCCACCGCGATTCAGAACGACAGGATCAGCCGGTCCGAGCCGTCGTGCTCGGCCAGCCGCAGTCGAACCGGTGGGCAGGGCCGTTCGGTGTCCGGATCACGAATGCCGCAGATCCACTATGGCCAGTGCGGTGGGTGCTCGTCACACAGGTTGAAGATCAACTGTGGAACCGTGCTGTTCCGCTCAGGCAACGCGTCCGCGAACGGTCCAGGCACGGGCGGTCAGCCAGATGGAGCCGTCTTCCTCGACCGGCAGCCGGGTGGCGATCACGGTATGCACCGTGATGGCGTCGGTCAGGTCGGCGTCGCGCCACAGGTCGCGCCTCGGGTGGGGCGAGCACGTTGGATGCCTCGAACCCGCCGGCCGCCTGCCAGAGCTCACCGACACTGTGAATATCGATACCGCCCACGATCAGGGCCGCCCCGATCCCGGCCGGCATCCCGGCGGCGGCTCAGCCAGCCGCTGCCAGCGAGCGCGAGCGCGTGGATGAGCCGTTCCAGCAGGCGCAGCTCCGGGCCGCCGAGTCGAATCCTATTTGGCGTTGAAGTAGTTGGCCTCCGGGTGATGCACCACGATGGCGTCGGTGGCCTGCTCCGGCACCAACTGGAACTCCTCGGACAGGTGCACGCCGATCCGCTCCGCGCCCAGCAGCTCCACGATCTTCGCCCGGTCCTCAAGCTCCGGGCAGGCCGGGTAGCCGAACGCGTACCGGCAGCCCCGGTAGTCGGTACGCAGCAGGCCGGCCAGGTCCGCCGGGTCGTCGTCGGCGACCGTACGCCCGCCGGGCAGGGTCAGCTCGCTGCGGATGCGCCGGTGCCAGTACTCCGCGAGCGCCTCGGTGAGCTGCACGGACAGGCCGTGCACCTCCAGGTAGTCGCGGTACTCGTTGGCGGCGAACATCTTCGCGGTGTACTCGCTGATCGGCTGCCCGACCGTGACCAACTGCAACGCCACCACGTCCAGCTGGTCGCCCCTGGGCCGGAAGAAGTCGGCCAGGCACAGCCGCCGCTCCTGCCGCTGCCGGGGGAACGAGAACCGGGCCCGCTCGGTGTGGCCGTTCTCGTCGAGCACCACCAGGTCGTTGCCCTCCGAGTACGCCGGGAAGTAGCCGTAGACGACCGCCGCCTCCAGCACCTTGTCGGCGATCAGCCGGTCCAGCCAGTAGCGCAGCCGGGGCCGCCCCTCGGTTTCCACCAGTTCCTCGTACGAGGGGCCCTGGCCGCCGCGGGCACCTCGCAGGCCCCACTGGCCGAGGAAGGTGGCCCGCTCGTCGAGCAGTGCCGCGTACTCGGCCAGCGGCACCCCCTTGACCACCCGGGTGCCGAAGAACGGCGCGGTGGGCACCTCCACGTCGGCGGCCACGTCGGAGCGGACCGAGGCGTCGTCCAGCTCGGGCAACGCCTCCCGTACCGTCGCCCGCTGCTTCTCCCGGCGGGCCCGCCGCGCGGCCAGCGCCGCCTCCCGCTCCGGGTCGACCACGGGCGCCCCGCCACGCTTGGCGGCCATCACCCGGTCCATCAGGGACAGCCCCTCGAAGGCGTCCCGGGCGTAGTGCACCTGGCCGGGAAACATCGCCCGCAGGTCGTCCTCGACGTACGCCCGGGTCAGCGCCGCACCGCCCAGGAGCACCGGCCAGCGTTCGGCGAACCCGCGCGAGGCCATCTCGGCGAGGTTCTCCTTCATGATGACGGTGCTCTTGACCAGCAGCCCGGACATGCCGATCGCGTCGGCGCGGTGCTCCTCGGCGGCGTCGAGGATCGCGCTGATCGGCTGCTTGATGCCGATGTTGACGACCTCGTAGCCGTTGTTCGACAGGATGATGTCGACCAGGTTCTTGCCGATGTCGTGCACGTCGCCCTTGACGGTGGCCAGCACGATCCGGCCCTTGCCGCCGTCGTCGGCCTTGTCCATGTGCGGCTCCAGGTACGCCACCGCGGTCTTCATCACCTCGGCGGACTGGAGCACGAACGGCAGCTGCATCTGCCCGGAGCCAAACAGCTCACCGACGACCTTCATGCCGTCGAGCAGGATGTCGTTGATGATCGACAGTGGGGTCCGGCCGGTGGCCATCGCCTCGTCCAGGTCGGCCTCCAGGCCGTTGCGCTCCCCGTCGATGATGCGCCGCTTGAGCCGCTCCTCCAACGGCAGCGCGGCCAGCTCCTCGGCCCGGCTCGCCCGCGCCGACGCCGCGTCGACGCCCTCGAACAGCTCGATGAACCGCTGGAGCGGGTCGTACCCCTCGCGGCGGCGGTCGTAGACCATGTCGAGGGCGACCTCACGCTGCTCCTCGGGGATCTTCGACATCGGCAGGATCTTGCTGGCGTGCACGATCGCGCTGGTCAGCCCCGCCTGCACGCACTCGTGCAGGAACACCGAGTTGAGCACCTGCCGGGCCGCCGGGTTGAGACCGAAGGAGACGTTCGAGATGCCCAGCGTGAAGTTGATGCCCGGGTACCGGCGAGTGATCTCCCGGATCGCCTCGATGGTCTCGATCGCGTCCCGGCGGGTCTCCTCCTGACCGGTGGAGATCGGGAAGGTGAGCGTGTCGACCATGATGTCCGGCAGCCGCATGCCCCACCGGCCGGTCAGGTCGTCGACGATCCGTGAGGCGATGCGGACCTTGTCCACCGCAGTACGGGCCTGCCCCTCCTCGTCGATGCACATCACCACCACCGCCGCGCCGTGTTCGCGGATCACCGGCATCACCCGGCCGTAGCGGGAGTCGGGGCCGTCGCCGTCCTCGAAGTTGACCGAGTTGACCACGCACCGGCCGCCGAGCATCTCCAGCCCGGCCTCGACCACCGCCGGCTCGGTGGAGTCCAGCATGATCGGCAGCGTGGAGGCGGTGGCGAACCGCCCGGCCAGCTCCCGCATGTCGGTGGTGCCGTCCCGGCCGACGTAGTCGACGCAGAGGTCCAGCAGGTGCGAGCCGTCCCGGGCCTGGCTGCGGGCGATCTCCACGCAGGCCTGCCAGTCGGCGGCGAGCATCGCGTCGCGGAACGCCTTGGAGCCGTTGGCGTTGGTCCGCTCCCCCACCATCAGCACGCTGGCGTCCTGGGCGAACGGCACGTGGTGGTAGATCGACGACACGCCGGCCTCGGGCTGCGGCTCGCGGGCCACCGGAGCGGTACCGCGCAGCCGCTCGACCAGCACCCGGATGTGCTCCGGGGTGCTTCCGCAGCAGCCACCGACCAGCGAGACGCCGTACTCGGCGACGAACCGCTGCAGGGCGTCGGCCATCTCGACCGGGGTCAGCGGGAAGTACGCCCCGTCGGCGGTCAGCACCGGCAGGCCGGCGTTGGGCATCACCGACAGCGGGATCCGCGAGTGCCGGGACAGGTAGCGCAGGTGCTCGCCCATCTCGGCCGGCCCGGTGGAGCAGTTGAGCCCGATCAGGTCCACGCCCAGCGGCTCGATCGCGGTCAACGCCGCGCCGATCTCGCTGCCCAGCAGCATGGTGCCGGTGGTTTCCACGGCCACGTGGCAGATGATCGGCACCTGCCGGCCCAGCTCGGCCATGGCCCGCTTCGAGCCGACCACCGCGGCCTTGATCTGGAGCAGGTCCTGGCAGGTCTCCACGATCAGCGCGTCCACGCCGCCGGCGATCAGCCCGGCGGCGTTCTGCACGTACGCGTCGCGCAGCGTGGCGTACGCGGCGTGGCCCAGGGTGGGCAGCTTGGTGCCGGGGCCGATCGAGCCCAGGACGAAGCGGGGCTGCTCGGCCGTGGCGTACGCGTCGGCGGCCTCCCGGGCCAGCCGGGCCCCGGCCTCGGACAGCTCCCGGATCCGCCCCTCGATGCCGTACTCACCGAGATTGGACAGGTTCGCCCCGAAGGTGTTCGTCTCGACGCAGTCCGCACCGGCGGCCAGGTACGCCTCGTGCACGCCACGCACCACGTCGGGACGCGTGACGTTGAGGATCTCGCTGCACCCCTCCAGCCCGTCGTAGTCGTCGAGAGACAGGTCGGCGGCGTGCAACATGGTGCCCATCGCCCCGTCGGCGATGAGGATCCGGTCGGCCAGCACATCCAGCAACGAAGTCCGCACGGCATCAGGTTAATCTGATGTCCCGGTGTTCCGTCGAGACCCATGAGCGGTCCCACATTGTGTCAACGGAGCAGCACATCCGTTTCGTACCATTTGCCGTGCCGACCGGGGTGGCGGGCCGGCGCGGCCGACGGGCCGCATGGCGCCCCGGGACGTAGGCTGGCGGACGTGAAGGACATCAGCGACGCGACCGCGCGACAGCTCCAGGTCGCGGCGCGGCGCCAGACGCGCCGAGCTGGAGCTGTCGTAGGCGGCCAACCGAGCGGGCACCGGCCGGCCGCCGGCACCGACGAGCAGGGCGAGGTGACGGCGTGACCGAGTTCGACGGGCTGCCGGTGCTGCGGTCCCCGGTGGCGATCGCCGCCTTCGAGGGGTGGAACGACGCCGCGGACGCCTCCACCGCCGCCGTGGAGCACCTGGAGCAGGTCTGGCAGGCCCGCCAGGTCACCGAGCTGGACCCGGAGGACTTCTACGACTTCCAGGTCAGCCGGCCGACCATCAGCATGGCCGACGGCGAGACCCGTCGGATCGAGTGGCCCACCACCCGGTTCATGGTGGCCAGCCCGGAGGGCACCGAGCGGGACGTGGTGCTGATCCGGGGCATCGAGCCGAGCATGCGCTGGCGCACCTTCTGCGAGCAGGTACTGGAGATCTGCCACAGCCTCGAGGTGGAGCGGGTCGTGCTGCTCGGCGCGCTGCTGGCCGATGTGCCGTACACCAGGCCGCTGCCGATCAGCGGCAGCGCCTCCGACGCCGAGGCCGCCCGGCGCTACCAGCTCACCCCCACCCGGTACGACGGGCCGACCGGCATCGTCGGGGTGCTGCACGACGCGTGCACCCGGGCCGAGGTGGACGCCGTCTCCTTCTGGGTGCACGTGCCGCACTACGCCAACAACCCGCCCTGCCCGAAGGCCACCCTCGCGCTGCTGCACCGGGTCGAGGAGGTCCTCGACCTGCCGGTGCCGATGACCGATCTGGCGGAGGAGGCCGCCGAGTGGGAGCAGCGGGTACGCGGCGCCGCCGAGCAGGACGCCGAACTCGGCGAGTACGTCCGTGAGCTGGAGGAACGCGTCGGCGACGCCGGCATCACCCCGCTGACCGGCGACGAGATCGCCCAGGAGTTCGAGAAGTACCTGCGCCGCCGGGGAGGCTCGGCCGGTCCGACCGCCGGCTCCTGGTAGCCCCCTCTTCCGCCTGACCGGGCTCTGGACGGATTGCCGTCCAGAGCCCGGTTTCGTGTGTCCGGGGTGGCGGCGTCACCACCTCTAGGGCATCCTAGGAACCTAGCTGTTCTTGAGGAGGCGGGTGTGCAGATCAACCCGGGGGCCGCCGAGTTCCCGCACCGGCAGATCGCCGCACAGCTCAAGGCCCAGGTGCGCCGCGGCGACTGGGGGCCGGGCGAGCGGCTGCCGTCCATCCCGGCCATCGCCGAGATGTTCGGCGTGGCGAAGCAGACCGTGCAACGCGCCGTCGACCAGCTGCGGGTCGAGGGCATCCTGATCACCAAACCCGGCTCGGGTACGTACGTGCGGGGCACCCGACGCCGGCTCAACCGGCTGTCCCGGGGCCGGTACGGCGGCTTCCGCGGCTACCACACCGACCTGGCCGCCCGATACCGGCAACAGCTCGTCTCCGTCGGACGCGCGCCGGCCCCGCCGGAGGTCGCCGACGCGTTCGGCGTACCCGACGGCACCGACCTGCTCTGCCGCCGGCACCTGGTCCGCACCGACGACTCACCGGTCGAGGTCGGTGCCTCCTGGTTCCTGCCCAGGGACACCGCCGGTACCTCACTGGAGCGGGCCGAGGCGTTCGGCCGCCCGCTCTACCAGGAGGCCGAGGAGGCCACCGGCCGCCGGTACGTCTCGGCCACCGACACCATCAGCGCCCGGCAGCCCAGCCGGGAGGAGGCCGAGACCCTCCAGATCCGCCCCGACACCCCGGTACTGCACCTGCTGCACGTCGCCTTCGACGGCGACCGCAAGCCCATCGAGGTCGCCCAGGCCACCTGGCCCGGTCCGATGACCACCCTCACCGAGGAGTACCGCATCCCCGCGCCGGCACCGGAGCCGGACCCCGACCCCGGCCTCGTCCTCGGTTGACCGTCCGGCCCGCCGCGAGCCCGGCTCCGGCTCCGGCTCCGGCTCCGGCTCCGGCTCCGGCTCCGGCTCCGGGCATGATCGGCTTCCATTGCGGCAGGTGTCCCGCGAGCCGGACCTCCCCACTTGCGCACAGGGGAGTCGATCACAACGACGCCGGGCGGAGCTGGGCAGGCCAGGAGGCGCCGGACAGCGGCAGGGCAGGCCAGGACCACGGCGGTCCGGGGCGACGGGGCGGGGTGGATCAGAGGCGGATGCCGAGCAGGGCGTCCACCGTGGTGCGGAAGAGGGCGGGTGCCGCCGTGTCGTCGCCCGCGCCGGCGAGGGCTCGGTCGGCCCACTCGTCGGCCAGGGCCAGGGCGCCCGGGCTGTCAAGGTCGTCGGCGAGCCGGGCGCGTACCCCGGCCAGGAACGTCTCTCCGGACGGCCCGGCGGGCGCGGCGGCGGCCTGCCGCCAGCGGGCCAGCCGCTCCCCGGCGTCGACGAGCAGGTCGTCGGTCCAGGAGCGGTCGGCGCGGTAGTGGCCGGCCATCAGCCCGAGCCGGACGGCCATCGGGTCCACCCGGTCGGCCCGTAGCCGGGAGACGAAGACCAGGTTGCCCCTGGACTTCGACATCTTCTCGCCGTTCAGGCCGATCATTCCGGCGTGCACGTAGTGACGGGCGAACGGCGCCTCGCCGGTGAGCCGCTCCGCGTGCGCGGCGGAACACTCGTGGTGCGGGAAGAGCAGGTCGTTGCCGCCGCCCTGGACGTCGATCCGGTCGCCGAGCAGGTTCAACGCGATCACCGCGCACTCGATGTGCCAGCCGGGTCGGCCGGCGCCCAGCTCGCCGCCGGGCCAGGACGGCTCGCCGGCGCGGGCACCGCGCCACAGCAGCGGATCCAGCGGGTCGCGCTTGCCGGCGCGGTCCGGGTCGCCGCCGCGCTCCGGGAAGATCTCCAACATCTGTTCCCGGGTCAGGTTCGACTCGTAGCCGAACGCCGGCACGGCGCTGATGTCGAAGTAGACGTCGCCGGTGCCGTCGTCGAGCCGGTACGCCGCACCATCCTTGAGCAGTTCCTGGACCCGGTCGGCGATGTCCGGGATGGACTCCACCGCCCCGACGTAGTACGCCGGCGGGATGATCCGCAGCGCCTCCATGTCCTCCCGGAACAGCGCCGTCTCGCGCATGGCCAGGACCTTCCAGTCCTCGCCGTCGCGGGCGGCCCGTTCCAGCAGCGGATCGTCGATGTCGGTGACGTTCTGCACGTACCGCACGGTCAGGCCGGCGTCGCGCCACATCCGCTGCACCAGATCAAAGGTGATCATGGTGGCGGCGTGGCCGAGGTGGGTGGCGTCGTACGGGGTGATGCCGCAGACGTACATGGTCGCGGTGCCGTCCGGCCGGCCCGGGTGAACACCGCGCCGGGCCGAGTCGTACAAGCTCAGTGCGACGCCCGCACCCGGCAGCCGTGGCACCTCGTGTCCCGCCCAAGACTCCATGACCGTCAGCCTAACCAGCCGTCGACCCCCCACGCCGCACCGCACGGGTGATCAAGACGACAGAACTACATGGGCGGCCACGGCATCGCGGGCCAGTCCCGCGAAGGCTGTGGGTAACGGCCGGTTTCCCGCAACCGGTCGATCCGCGCCGCCAGCTCGGCGACCTCGCCGACGGTCAGGTGCTCGGCCAGTTCCTCGCCCAGGTCGCCGGTGACCTGCCCGGCGAGCGTGTCGAGCATCCGCACCGCGTCCGGCGGCAACCGTCGGCCGGCCCAGCCCCACAGGACGGTACGCAGCTTCTCCTCGACGTGGAAGCAGACGCCGTGGTCGACGCCGTAGAGCCGGTCGTCCGGACCGACCAGCACGTGCCCGCCCTTGCGGTCGGCGTTGTTGAGCACCGCGTCGAGCACCGCCAGCCGGGCCAGGCGCGGATCGTCGGCGTGAGCCAGGGCGTACGCGGCGCCGTCGTCGTCCCGGGCGGCGGCGACCGGAAACCAGCGCGGCGGCACCGCCTCGGCGGGGACGAAACCGACCAGCGGCTCGGCGTCGGACGGCTCGTCGATCCAGAGCTGACAGGAGCCGGGGCCGAACGGGCCGTCGCGCAGCACCGTCGGCGGGACCAGATCCCACCCGGTGGCCCGGGAGACCAGGTACGCGGAGACCTCCCGGCCGGCCAGGGTGCCGTCGGGGAAGTCCCACAGCGGGCGTTCCCCGCGCACCGGCTTGTAGACGCAGCGGGCCGTCTGCCCGTCGAGGGTGAGGATGCCGCGCAGGGTGGCGTTGGACGCGTCGGCCAACCGCCCCTCGATGTCGAGGTCACCGTCGCGCAGCAACCGGAGCGCTGCGCTGCCGTCGTGGCGGGGCTGCAACTCCGACGAGGTCACCGGTGGTAGCCGTTGTGCCGCGGGCAGAGGTGGCCGGCCGGGTCGAGCGGCTGGCCACAGAGTGGGCAGGGCGGGCGGCCGGCGTTGACCACCCGGCGGGCCCGCTCGATGAACTCACGGGTCGCCTGGGGCGTCAGCCGTACCCGGAGCCGGTCGAGGTCGTCGTCCGGCTCCACGTCCTCGTCGTCGGCGTCGTCGGCGAGCTCGACCTCGGCCTCCGCCTCCCCGGCGGCGATCGCCTCGATCACCACCGTGGCGGTGTCGACGTCGAAGGCCAGCCCGAGGGTGCCGACCCGGAACTCCTCGTCGACCGGGGTGTCCAGCGGGTCGTTGTCGTCGGGCGCGGCCGGTGCCTCGGGCAGCTCGACGCCGAAGCGGCGCTGCGCCTCGGCGAGCAGCTCCTCCAGCTTCTCGGCCAGCAACGACACCTGGACCTTCTCCAGCGCGACGCTGACCAACCGGCCCCCGCCGCGCGCCTGGAGGAAGAATGTGCGCTCCCCCGGTGGCCCGACCGTCCCGGCGACGAACCGCTCCGGCGGCTCGAAAGCGTGCACCTGGTGGGTCATACCCACGACCCTATCCGGAGCGTGGAAGGGACGCGCACCGCACCGACGCGGAATCCGCCCAGGGCGAACAGCGGGGGACGCGCCGACGGCCGGGGCAGCTCAGCCGGCCGCCCCGGCGCCGCCGCCGACCGTGGCGTCGGAGTCGGCCGGCCGCCGCGCCCGTCGGCGCCGCTTGGTCGGCGGGGGCACCAGCGGGGCCAGGTCGCCGCCGGTGTCGTTGAGCCGAACCAGGAAGGGGCGCAGCGGGGTGTAGCGGATCGCGGTGACCGAGGCCGGGTCCGCGACGATGCGCTGGAAAAGATCCAGGTGTACGCCAAGCGCGTCCGCGACGATGGCCTTGATCACATCGCCGTGGCTGCACGCCAGCCACACCGCCTCGGGGCCGTGCTCGGCGGTGATCCGGGCGTCCCAGTCGCGTACCGCGGTCACCGCCCGGGCGGCCATCGCCGCCATCGACTCCCCCTGCGGGAAGACCGCGGCGCTGGGATGCTGCTGGACGACCGGCCACAGCGGCTCCTTGGCCAGTTTCTTCAGCGGCTGCCCCTCCCAGCTGCCGTAGCCGCACTCGATCAGCCCCTCCTCGACCACCGGTGTCACCTGCGGCAGCGCCAGTTCCAGGGTCTGCCGGCACCGGATCAGCGGGCTGGTCACCACCGCCGCCAGCGGCAGCCCACGCAGCCGCTCGCCGACGGCGCTGGCCTGGGCGCGGCCGGTGTCGTCCAGCTCGACCGGCTGGCGACCGGCCAGCCCGCCGTCGGCGTTCGCGGTCGTCCGGCCGTGTCGCAGAAGCAGAAGGGTCGCCACGGCTCCACCCTAGGGCCTGCGGCGAAGTCCGCGCTCGCGCCGAGGCGGAGTCCCGGCGGCGGACGGCAGGCAGGTCCTTGGCTGCCCCCACCGGTGCCGGCCCCGGCGTCCTCTGGCGCCGGGGCCGCCAACCGCTGGCTCAGGTGGCGCTGATCGTGCCGGTGAGCAGCAGCGACAGCACCAGCGTGCCGAGCGCCACCCGATAGAGGACGAACACGTACAGGGTGTGGTGGGCGACGTAGCGCAGCAGCCAGGCGATGGCCGCGTACCCGACGGCGAAGGCGATCACCGTGGCCACGACCATCTGCGCCACGGTCGGCACCGAGGTGCCCGGCGCGGCGGGCTCGAACACGTCGCCGATGCTGAAGATCCCCGACATCACCACGGCGGGGATGGCCAGCAGGAACGAGTAGCGCGCCGCCGCCTCGCGGGTCAGGTTCAGCAGCAGCCCCGCGGTGAGCGTACCGCCGGAGCGGGACACCCCGGGCACCAGCGCCATCGCCTGCGCGAAACCCATCACGACGCCGTCACGCAGCCGGAAGTTCGCCAGGGTCCGGGTCTGCCGGCCCCAGTACTCGGCGAAGGCCAGCACGAACGCGAACACGATCAGCGTGGTCGCGACGACCCACAGGTTGCGGGCGGTTGCCCGGATCTGGTCCTTGAACACGAACCCGAACAACCCGATCGGGATCGAACCGACGATGACGTACCAGCCCATCCGGTAGTCGAGGCTGGAGCGCACCGAGCGGTCCCAGATGCCGACCAGCCAGGTCCGGGTGATCCGCCAGATGTCCTTGGCGAAATAGATCAACACCGCCGCCTCGGTGCCGAGCTGGGTCACCGCGGTGAAGGAGGCTCCGGCGTCCTGGTCGAAGAAGATCGCGGAGGTGATCCGCAGGTGCCCCGACGAACTGACCGGCAGAAACTCGGTGAGCCCCTGGACGATGCCCAGGACGATGGCCTCGACCCAGGTCACTCGCCGACCCCCGACAGGTCGAGGGCCTCCGCGACGGTCCGCAGGGTCTGCACCCCGCTGTCCCGGTCGGCGACGAAGAGGGTCACCGACAGGGTGCTCACGCCGGCGGCGGCGTACTCCCGCATCCGCTCGGCGATGCGCTCCTTGGGACCGAGCAGCGAGGTGCGGTCGATGAACTCCATCGGCACCGCGGCGGCCGCGTCGCGCTGCCGCTTCGCCAGGTACAGGTCCTGCACCTCGCGGGCGGCGTCACCGTAGCCCATCCGGGTGGCGAGCTGGTTGTAGAAGTTCTGCTGCCGGCTGCCCATGCCGCCGACGTAGAGGGCCGCGTACCAGCGGACCAGCTCCGCGCAGGTGGCGATGTCGTCGCCGACGACCACCGGCACGGACGGCACCACGTCGAAGCCCGCCAACTCCTTGCCGGCCTTCGCCCGGCCGGCCCGCACCGAGGCGAGCTGCTCCTCGGCGAACTCGGGGGCGTAGAAGACGGCCAGCCAGCCGTCGGCGATCTCGCCGGCCAACTCCAGGTTCTTCGGACCCACGGCGGCCAGGTAGATCGGGATGTGTTCGCGTGGCGGGTGGAAGCCCAGCCGCAGCGCCTTGCCCGGCCCGTCGGGCAGCGGCAGCGTGTAGTGCTCGCCGTCGTACGCGACCTCCTTGCGGGCCACCGCGAGCTTCACGATGTCGACGTACTCCCGGGTCCGGGCCAGCGGCTTGGCGAACCGTACGCCGTGCCAGCCCTCGGAGACCTGCGGCCCGGACACGCCGAGGCCGAGCCGGAACCGGCCGCCGGAGAGCGCGTCGATGGTGGCCGCGGTCATCGCGGTCATCGCCGGGGTACGCGCCGGGATCTGCATCACCGCGCTGCCCACGTCGATCCGCTCGGTCTGGCCGGCCATCCACGCCACCATGCTCGGCGAGTCGGAGCCGTACGCCTCCGCCGCCCACACCACCGAGTAGCCGAGCCGGTCCGCCTCCTGGGCGAGCGCCAGGTGATCGGCGGGTGTGCTCCACGCCGTCTGGTATCCGAGGCTGAGCCCGAGTCGCACTGGTCCTCCCCCATCCGCGCCACAAGGTCGCATCAGGGTACGCAATGACGGCGGCGGCCCCGACGACCGGCTCACCCAACCTCCGGGCGGACGGACCGGTCGGGTGGCGACGGTCGGATCGCCGACGCGGCGGGCAGACATGACGGGAGCGAGGATGTCCGCGACGGCGGGTTCGAAATAAGGTTCACCCATGCAACAGCGACCGCTCGGCCGAAGCGGGCTGGCGGTTTCCCGGCTCGCGCTCGGCACCATGACCTGGGGTCGGGACACCGACGCCGACGACGCGGCCGCCCAGCTGAAGAGTTACCTCGACGCGGGCGGCAACCTGGTCGACACCGCCGACGTGTTCGCCGACGGGGACGCCGAGTCGGTGCTCGGCTCCCTGCTGGGCACCCTGGTACCCCGCGACGAGGTGCTGATCGCCACCAAGGCCGGGCTGCGTCCGGGCAGCGGACGACGCCGCGACGGTTCCCGCGGGCACCTGTTGCGTACCCTGGACGCCTCGCTGCGCCGGTTGGGCACCGACCACGTCGACCTGTGGCAGGTGCACGGGTACGACCCGGACACCCCGTTGGAGGAGACCCTGGCGGCGTTGGACCACGCGGTGGCCAGCGGCCGGGTCCGCTACGTCGGGGTGTCGAACTTCTCCGGCTGGCAGACCGCCCGGGCCGCCGCCTGGCAGGCCGCCTGGCCGGGGCGGGCCCCGGTGGTCGCCGCTCAGGTGGAGTACTCGCTGCTGGAGCGGGGCGTGGAGCGGGAGGTGCTGCCGGCCTGCGCGGCGCTCGGGCTGGGCGTGCTGCCCTGGTCGCCGCTGGGTCGAGGGGTGCTGACCGGCAAGTACCGCAACGGCCGACCGGCCGACTCCCGGGCCGCCTCGGCGCACTTCGAGCGGTTCGTCACCACCTATCTGGAGCCACGCTGCTCCAGCATCGTCGAGGCGGTGGCCATCGCGGCGGGTGGCCTCGGCGTGTCACCGCTGGAGGTGGCGCTGGCCTGGATCCGTGACCGGCCCGGGGTGACCGCGCCGATCCTCGGCGCGCGGACCGTGGGGCAGTTGCTCGGCGCGTTGCAGGTGGAGCGGATGACCCTGCCGGAGGAGATCACCACCGCGCTGGACGACGTCTCCGCCGTGCCGGTCGGCTACCCCGAGCGGGACGGCTGAGCCGCCCGCCGGTCAGTCGGCTGCCGGCCGCTGCCCGGGGATCTCGCGGACAGCGGCGAGGAAACGGTGCTGGTCGTCGCGGAGGGTCGGATTGACCACCCGGATCCAGGAACCGTCGTCGAAGTGGATCGTCATCGGGAACTGCGCCACCCGCATCGTCCCGTGGTCGCAGTCGATGCGGGTGATCCGCTGCCGCGCGACGCTCCACAACAGCCTCGGCTGACGCCGGTCGGGGCGCCCCTCGTCCGGGCGGCGCCCCATCCGCAGCAGGTGCAGATGAGTGTCGGTCACCGCGAGCGGGGTGCCGGTGTAGCGCTCCAGGAACAGCAGCAGGCTGCCGGCGAGGGTGGCGAGGTCGCCGCTGAAGGCGTACCGCCGGCGGTAGGCGATCTCGGCGAGCTGGTCGGCGAGCGGCCGGTGCCGGCTGAGCCGGAACAGCGCCCGGAACGCCTCCTGTTCGTCGGTCAGCGGCAGCACCGGCCGGGGCGGCTGCGCCGTGGCGTCGGACGGCGATGCGTCGACCTCGCGGGTGACCGCCTCCGGGGCCCCCGCCGCCAACGCGGCAGCCCGGCCCGGCAGCAGCAACACCCCGGCGGCCAGCCGCACCGGTGTCATGACAGCCTCCACCCAGGCCACCGGGTTGACGATGTGCAGCAGCCCGAACAGCACCCGGGGATCCAGCGCGTCGGCCACCTCGGCCCCGACGTGGTCGGCGAACTGGCTGCCGGCCCGGTGCGTCTCGTCGACCCGCACCGGTGCCAGACCGACATGACGCAGCTCCTGGCCGGTCACCAGCGGCGCGACCAGGGCCCGCTCCGGTTCGTCGGAGGTGCGGAACTCGTCGCGCAGGGCGCGAGCCCGGTCACGGGCCACCCGGGCACCCTCGCGCACCGCGTCGCCGAAGCGCCCCAGTCGTCCCCAGGCACCGCTCACGCCGCTCCTCCTCGCTGCCGGGTCAGCGACCCGCCGGCTCCTGCGCGGCGGGCGGCTGACCGAAGACATTCTGGTCGATCCAGTCCGCGCCGTCGCGCACCGCGTCGCCGACCCGGTCGCCCACCTGGTCCGCGCCCGGCACGGAGAGGCCGGTGACCACCGCGGTGGTGCCCCAGGCCACACCATGCACCACCGAGTTGGGCACGTTCCACGGCAGGTTGGTGGCCCAGTCCCGGGCGATCATCCGGCCGCCGTCGGCCATACCGTGCGTGCGCAGCGCGCCGGCCCGATCCAGCGCGCTCATGTCGAACGGCGTCCCGCTCTTGCCGAGCTTGAAGTGACCGTTCGCCGGGTCGGTCACCTTGTGGTACCACTTGTCGGCCTTGCCGGCGGCACGCCGCTTGTCGATGGACTTCTGCCCCTTCCGCAGCGCCCGCTGCTTGTCGACCAGCTTGTCGAGGTGGTTGCGCAGCCTGCGCAGCTGGAACATGACCCGCTGGAGCAACCGGATGACCTTCTGCAGGTGGGCGGCGAGCGGGCGGATCACCTTCAGCGCCCGGGCGAGCACGATCATGCCCCGGGTCACGGTGACCGCCAGCCCGGCCGCCCAGGAGGCGCCCGCCGTGAACGGCGCCATCACCAGCGCGGTCACCAGGGTCACCAGCATCCAGTTGACGAACTCGACGCAGAGGTCGACCAGCACGTCGTGCACGGTCTGGAGGCCGTCGGCGACACTGCGCAGGTACTCGGCGGTGGCGGTGAACTGCCCCGCCACGTCCAGCAACTGCTGTTCGACCTCGGCCAGCCGCCGGCCGTACGCGTCACCGGCGTCCGAGCGCCAACCGGGCTGCTCCGCCTCGCGTACCGCGCGGTGCCCCATCGCCAGCTCCCGGACCTGCCCCGCGAGAACATCCCACTCGGCGGCCCGGGCCCGCAGGGCCGCCGGCTCGCCGTCGACCATGTCGACCAGCTGGATCAGCGGCCAGGCCAGCGTGCGGCAGACGCTGTCGACGACGGCCTCCACCCCGGACAGCGCGTTGTCGATGCCGTTCCACAGCTCGACGGCACTGCCGGCCGGCCCGCTCACCGGCCCATCCGCTCGTGCACGGCCCGGAAGCCGGACTCGATGCCCTGCTCGTTGCGCTCGTAGTTGTCCACCGTGGAGGCGAGGGCGTCACCGACCCGGTCGAAAGCGTCCTGGCCGGCGCGGAACAGCGCCGTGCCGTCGGACACCTGCTCGGCGTACGCGCCACGCAGCATGTCACTGACCACGGGCAGGCGCCCGAACGCGCTGTCGGGCAGGTCGCCGGCCGCAACCACCCGGGCCTCCATCGCCCCCATCGCCGCGGCGACCCCGGCGGCGGCCGCCTGCAACCGCTTCACCGCCGCCACGTCCACTTCGATGCCCGCCGCCACTGTCGTTCCTCCCCCGTCTCCGATGCGGGACGACGATACGATTCCCGGGCCTCGACCGCCACCCCGGCCGAGGTGATCACAGGGGAGGACGAACGCATGACGGATCCGCTGTCCGGGTTGGAGGCGCTGGCCGGCCGGCTCGCCGACGTCGAACGCCGGTTCGCCGGGGTGCAGGCCGAGCTGGACGAGCTGGTCGGCACCGGCGTCGACGAGACCGGGCTGGTGTCGGTCACGGTCGACGCCGCGGGTGAACTCACCGATCTGACCTTCCAGCCGACGGCGCTGCGGTACGGCACCGCCGAACTGACGGCGATGGTGCTCCAGGCGTACCGGCGGGCCCGCTCGGCGGCCGGTGAGCGGCTCGCCGAGCGCACCGACGGCCTGACCGCGCAGTTGGGCACCGGCCTGACCGAGCTGTTCGGCCGGCCGGGGGACTTCTCCGCCCTGGGCCGCCTCGACGAGGCCGCCGCTCGGCTGGACGGCCTGGACGCGCGACTGCCGCGACCGCCGGCGTGACCGGCCCGACCTGGCCCCAGATCGCCGTCCGGCTGCACGACACGCTGGCGGCCTGCCGGCAGGACACCGATCTGGAACTGACCGCCGGGCCGCGCCGGCTGCGGCTGGCGGTCCGGCGGGACAGCGTCTCCGGGCGCTGCCCGGCCTACGACCCGTCGCGCCTGGCCGAGCTGGGCTGGCGCCCCGCTGGCGACGGCGACGACTGGCGCCAGGAGACGCCCCGCACCGCCGAGGCGTTGCGCTGGTGGGGCGGCTTCGCGGCGGACACCGCCCGGGCGGTGCTGACCGCCGATCCGGCCGGGCTCGCCTGCCGTGTGCTCACCCCGGACGGCGTGGTGCCGCCGGCCCCCGGGTCAGCCCCGGACGGCGGGGTGCCGCCGGCAGTCCCGGACAGCCACCTGTCGGACGCCGCGCCGGGCCGGCGTCGGGTGGCCAACCCGTCGGTCTCCGCCGGGGCTGCCGGGACCGCCGTCGCCGACCGGCTCGCGCGGGCTGCGGCCGCACAGGACCTTCCCGGCTACCTCGGGGCGTTCGCCGGCGGCGCGGTGTGCGTACCGCTGGCCGGTGAGCCGTCGCCCGAGCGGGATTTCCCCTGGGTGACCGTCCACGACGCCGGTCAGGCCCCGCTACTGCCGGTGTTCACCACCGCCGAGGCGCTCACCGCCTTCGTCGGCGTCGGAGTGCCGTTCCTCGCGATACCGGCGGCCGAGCTGCTGGCCGCCTGGCCGGACCCGGCGTGGGGGCTCGCCGTCGACCCGGGTGCCCCGCACGGGCTGACGCTGACCGCGCCGGCCCTGACGGCACTGCTGGCCGCCAACGACCTCGACGCCGCCCAGCCGGCCGGGCCGACCGGGGAGGACCGGCCCTCGCCGCCCGCGCCCACCGCCTGACCATCTGCCCCGCCACCCCTCGGAAGC
>NZ_SMJY01000436.1:0-341 GCF_004348355.1 Micromonospora sp. KC721
ACCGGCACGCCCGGCAACAGGGTCGGTAGACCGCTGAGAGGCACGCAGAGCCCGCTTGCGACACGCATCGTTGTGGAACCGCTTCGGAAGCCCACCGGAGTGCGTACGGGCTTCCAGGGGCGATCCGTCCTTGGTCGTCTCCTGCTTGTCCCGCGTGCCGAACTCAATCCGGGGCTCCGCGCCCAGGAAGGCAACCGCCTGGAAAGTCGCGGCCTGGTCCACGATGAACGTCTGCGGCATGGTCTGTTCCTCCCAAGGTCTATGCTCTAGCCTTTAGAGCATCGAGTGAAGTCGACTCTAGTCATTAGAGACGAGACCGTCAAGGGAGTAAATCTGATGTC
>NZ_SMJY01000437.1:0-335 GCF_004348355.1 Micromonospora sp. KC721
CCGCTGAGAGGCACGCAGAGCCCGCTTGCGACACGCATCGTTGTGGAACCGCTTCGGAAGCCCACCGGAGTGCGTACGGGCTTCCAGGGGCGATCCGCAGCCCTCACAGTTCGGCGCGTCTACCTGGGTCGTCTCCTGCTTGTCCCGCGTGCCGAACTCAATCCGGGGCTCCGCGCCCAGGAAGGCAACCGCCTGGAAAGTCGCGGCCTGGTCCACGATGAACGTCTGCGGCATGGTCTGTTCCTCCCAAGGTCTATGCTCTAGCCTTTAGAGCATCGAGTGAAGTCGACTCTAGTCATTAGAGACGAGACCGTCAAGGGAGTAAATCTGATGTC
>NZ_SMJY01000438.1:0-322 GCF_004348355.1 Micromonospora sp. KC721
GGATCCAAGGGCGGACGCCCGCCAGCCTTCGACCCGCACATCTACCAGCAACGTCACGCCGTCGAGTGCGGCATCAACCGACTCAAACGCAACCGGGCCGTGGCCACGCGCTTCGACAAGCTGGCCGCCCGGTACGAGGCCACGATCCACCTCGCGGCCATCAACGAGTGGCTGTGACCGACTTCGACACACGCCCTAGTAGTGCTTTGTTAGGTCGGTGTGGCGTGTCGCTTGTACGGGCGTCGTGGCGGTGTTTGGCTGCGGTGCGTGGATGAGCGGGATCTGGTTCGGGTGCGAGCGGGGTTGGAGGACTTCGCGGCGG
>NZ_SMJY01000439.1:0-318 GCF_004348355.1 Micromonospora sp. KC721
CCGCACCGCTTGCAACGGTCGATCTCTGACACCTGGTTGAGAAGCTGACGCAGCCCGTACCGGACAGCCCTCCGAGCCGGTCCATAGGGCACCTGACCTGGGGTGGACGCAAACTTTGCGTAGTGCCCAGCACTCCGAAGCGCTCCTGCTCGTCCTTGTAGGCCCGGCCCGACGCGAGCGCTCGCCAACTCTTGGTGAGCACGTCGAGAGACGCAGTGAGCGCGTCGCCCTGGTCGTGGGAAAGGGTCGCAGTGGCGAAGTACGCACCACCGCCGTTGCTCATGTGTCGGCCGACTGCTTCCGCGATCTCGTCGCCGC
>NZ_SMJY01000440.1:0-303 GCF_004348355.1 Micromonospora sp. KC721
GACCTTGGGAGGAACAGACCATGCCGCAGACGTTCATCGTGGACCAGGCCGCGACTTTCCAGGCGGTTGCCTTCCTGGGCGCGGAGCCCCGGATTGAGTTCGGCACGCGGGACAAGCAGGAGACGACAACGGTAAGCCACCCGCCCGACATCGCGCCAGCGAACCAGGTAGACGCGCCGAACTGTGAGGGCTGCGGATCGCCCCTGGAAGCCCGTACGCACTCCGGTGGGCTTCCGAAGCGGTTCCACAACGATGCGTGTCGCAAGCGGGCTCTGCGTGCCTCTCAGCGGTCTACCGACCCTG
>NZ_SMJY01000441.1:0-300 GCF_004348355.1 Micromonospora sp. KC721
CACGCATCGTTGTGGAACCGCTTCGGAAGCCCACCGGAGTGCGTACGGGCTTCCAGGGGCGATCCGCAGCCCTCACAGTTCGGGGCCTGGTCCACGATGAACGTCTGCGGCATGGTCTGTTCCTCCCGAGACCGTCAAGGGAGTAAATCTGATGTCGCAGTCCGCGCCGGTACCCAAGGACCTGGCACAGTGGGTCGAGCAGCAGATCCGCGACCTGACCGATCTCGTAGCGGAGTCGAAGACAGTCAGTGATCATGACACGGATCACCAGTCCCAATGGACCCTCAACCTCTTGGAAGA
>NZ_SMJY01000046.1:0-33456 GCF_004348355.1 Micromonospora sp. KC721
CCCCACCACCCCGCAGCCGCCGGTCTCGGGCACGCCGTACCCGCCGATGTCGGGTGTCGGGCAGCCGCCGGTCTCGGGCACGCCGTACCCGGCGGCCTACGACCCGAACGCCTCGATGCCGCCGGTGTCGGGCACCCCGTACCCGCCGGTCTCCGGTGGCGGCTACCCGCCGCCGGTGTCGGGCGTCCCCTACCCGCCGGTGTCCGGCACGCCGTACCCGCCGGCTTCCGGTGGCGGCTACCCGCCGCCGCCGTCCGGGCCGTACCCGCCGGCACCCGGTCAGCCGCTCGGTCCGCCGGTGCGGTCCGGCTCGAAGAAGACGGTGTGGATCGTCGTCGGCGTGGTGGTGGCGGTGCTGCTCCTGCTCTGCTGCGGCGGTGGGGTGGCGGCCCTCGTCACCGTCGGCAACGAGGCGGAGAAGAAGGCCAGGGAGATCGAGCGGTCCCTGCCCACCCCGAAGACGACCACGCTGCCGGAACTGCCCGGCGCAAAGCCCTCCACCGGCGCGCCGGACGACGGCGAGACCTTCAACATGAAGCCCGGCGACACGCTGGTCATCGAGGACGACGACGGCACCATCGAGATCACCGTCCGCAGGTTCAGCACCTCCACCAAGGCCTGCCGCTCGTACGGCCTGCCGCCCGAGAAGGGCATGTACCTGGTCGCGCACGTCACCGCCACGGTGACCGAGGGCAAGGGGTCGGTCAACCCGTTCTTCTTCAAGTGGGTGGCCGAGGACGGCACCAGCAGCAACGGCATCTCCGCGGCGCTCTCCGGCTGCGGCGGCGACCTGCTCGGCGCCGGCAACGGCCTGCCCAGCGGCAGCAAGCGTGCCGGGGTGGTGGTGTTCGACGTCAAGGACAAGACCGGCGTCCTGGAGTACGAGCACGAGTTCGAGACGGCCGGCTCCTGGAAGCCGTGACCGCCGCGTCCCGGTGAGTACGGGCCGGTCCTCCCGGGCGGGGACCGGCCCGTTCCGTTGCCGGTTGGCGGCGCGGGCAAGGACCGGGGGAGGTCACTGGGCCGAGCCGGCGAGCAGCCATCGCCCTACGGGAATCTCCAGCAGTACCCTTGTGTCGTCCGGCCGGGTTGTCGCCGTGACGTCCCAGCCCTGGTATTTGGCCGCGAACGCCCAGACGACCGCCTCCGGGAAGTCACCTCGATGCACCCGGGCGAGCCCTTCGGCCACCACCGGAGCCGTCCCGTCCTGCAGGGCCAGGGACACCCGCGGATCGGCCAGCACGTTACGTACCTTCACGCTACGGCCGTCGCAGCCGATCCACCACGTCCGATCGTGATGGACGAACCAGACCGGCGTCACGTGCGGCGAGCCGTCCCGGCGCGCCGTGCACAGCCAGACGTTCCGTTCCCGTTGCAGTCGGTTCTGGACAGTCGGATCCATCGGAGCATGGGACCACACCGGACCGTGCACACGCTCCTTCCGACCAGGTCGCCGGCCTGCCCCGGCACTGTCGTGGGTGGACGGCTCCGGCCGTACCCCCGCCGACCGTTCCGGTACGGGATGCGGCAGGCTGATCGAGCCGGCCGGTCGACGCCGGCCGGACCACGGGGAACCGACGGAGGATCACCATGCAGCGGATCAGGACGAGCCGGCGGACGTTCGGCAGGTTGGCCGGCGCCGCCGGGTTGGGAGCGCTGAGCGGCGGTGTCCTGATCGGAGCACCGAGCGTGGCGGCACCGACCTGGCGGGTCACCGGCAGGTCCGCGGCCTCGCTTCAACCCTTCGACGACGCCATGCGCAACTTCATGCAGGCCCGCGACATCTCTGCCGGCCAACTGGCCGTCACCTACCAGGGCCGGCTGGTGATGGCCCGCGGCTACACCTACAGCGACGACCCTGGGCTCACCGTCCAGCCGACCTCGCTGTTCCGGCTGGCCAGCATCTCCAAGTCGGTGACCGCCGCCGCGGTGGTGGCGTTGGCCCAGGACGGCAAGCTCAGCATGAACGCGCCGGTCACCTCGCTGGTCGACCTGGTTCCGCCGGCCGGGCAGCAGATGGACCCGCGCATGTCCCAGGTGACCATGTCACGCCTGCTGCAACACACCGGCGGCTGGGACCGCGGCCTCTCCGGCGACCCGATGTTCATGGACCGGACCATCTCCCGGGCCCTCGGCGTATCGATGGAGCTGCACCTCGACGACGTGGTCCGCTACATGTCCGGCCGTCCGCTCGACTTTGCCCCCGGCTCGCGCGTCGCCTACAGCAACTACGGGTACGGGTTGGCCCGGCAGGTCATCGAGAAGGTGAGCGGGCTGCCGTACGCCTCGTACGTCCAGCAGCGCCTCTTCGCACCGCTCGGCATCACCCGGATGAAGGTGGCCTGGAGCATCGCCCCGCTCACCGGTGAGGTGCCGTACCGGTCCCAGTACACGGGCAGCACCGTGCTCAACGAGACCGGGGACACCGTGCCCGCGCCGTACGGCACGTTCAGCATGCGGTTGCAGGAGGGGAACGGCCGGTGGGCTGCCTCCGCGGTCGACCTGGCCCGCTGGTCGTCGGCCTTCGACGCCGCCGGGCCGGTGTTCACCAACAGCTCGCTGAGCCGGATCTTCGCCCAGCCGGAGGTCGGGGTGAACCCGAGCGGCTGGTACTACGGCCTCGGCTGGCAGGTACGGCCGGTCAGCGGCGGCACCGGGCGTAACACCTGGCACACCGGCAGTCTGCCCGGGACCTCCACCCTGCTCGTCCGAGGCTCCAACGGACTGTCCTTCGCCGCGCTGTTCAACCAGCGCGACGACGCCTCGGGGTTGAGCTACTCCACGATCGACCCGGACCTCTGGGCCGCGTCGCGTCGGGTGACCAGCTGGCCCAGCCACAATCTCTTCCCGGCCTACTTCTAGGACGACGGCGACGAGCACGACGCACGGTGCGGCGTCGAGGGCCGCGCCGGTGTGGCGTGCTGCCGCCTCGGGCGGTGGTCAGGGTTCCCAGACCGTGATGACGACCTTCGCGGGTGCGTGCCCACCTTCGAGGTACCGGAGCGCGTCGGCCGCCGCGGGCAGCGGATAGGTGCGGTCGATCACCGGCGTCAGGGTGCCGGCTTCGGCCAGTTGGCCGAGTACCGCCAACGCTTCCCGACTCGGTGCCGCGGTCAGGACCAGCAGTCGCTGCCGGACGAATCGGGACAGCAGCTTGCCCCGCAGGATCAGCCGCATCGGCCCGAGGAGGCTGCCGCCCTGGTAGACGCCGCCGCCGGAGAGGATCAGCGTCCCGGTGGGGGTGAGTGCGCGCCGGTAGTCGGCCAGCGACCGATTACCCACGAGGTCGATCAGGACGTCGTAGCGGCGACCGTCGCCGGTGAAGTCCTCGCGCGTGTAGTCGACGACGTGGTCGGCGCCGAGGGAACGGACCAGCTCGACGTTCCTGGTGCTGCACACGCCGGTCACCTCCGCGCCGAACGCCTTGGCCAGCTGCACGGCGAAGGTCCCCACACCGCCTGAGGCGCCGTTGATCAGGATCCGCCGCCCTGGCCCGGCCTGGCCCAGGTCACGCACACCCATGAGTGCGGTGACCCCGGCGAGAGGTAGTGCGGCCGCCTGCTCCGGCGTCAGGCCGGCCGGCTTCGGCGCCACCAGGTCCTCGGCGACGCTGACGTACTCGGCGAGCGCCCCGTCGACCGGGCCGAGGTCGCCGTAGACCTCGTCACCGGGACGGAAGCGGGTCACCGCCGGCCCGACCGCCTCCACCCGACCCGCGAAGTCCCGGCCGCGGATCCGGGCTCTCGGCCGCATGAAACCGACGCTCAGCCGTGCCAGGCGGGGGTCGCCCCGCATCACATGCCAGTCGTACGCGTTGACGGCGGCGGCACGCACCCGTACGAGCATCCGGTCGCCGGTGGCGGCGGGGCGGTCCACCTCCTTGAACTCCAACGTGTCCGCTGCGCCGTACCGGTCCTGCACGATCGCCCTCATCGTCTGCCCCTTCCGACGAACGCAAAGGTGTACGGCGTACACCAGCATTGCCTCGACCATAGGCGTACGCTGTACACCTGTCAAGGGCGATATCGTCGACCCGTCACACGAGGGAAAGGCGGGCTCGATGGCCGAGCAGGCGGAAACGCTGCGCCGCGTCCCCCTGAACCGGGACCGGGTGCTCCGCACAGCCGTCACTCTGGCCGACGACATCGGGATCGAGTCGCTCAGCATGCGCAAGCTCGCCCAGGAGCTCGGCGTCGTGCCGATGGCGCTGTACAAGCATGTGACGAACAAGGACGAGCTGCTCGACGGCATGATCGACGTCGTCGTCGGCGAGATCGACCCACCGGAGGACGGCACCGACTGGAAGGCCGCGATCCGGCAGCGGATCCTCGCGGCGCGGCGGACCATGCTGCGGCACCCGTGGGCGTCGCGGGCGATCGAGACGCGCCAGGTCCCGACACCGGCAGTGCTCGCGTACCTGGACGCGATGATCGGCGCGTTCCGGACCGGCGGTTTCTCCGTCGACCTCACCCACCACGTCATGCACGCCATGGGCAGCCGGATCCTGGGCTTCACGCAGGAGCTCTTCACCCCCCAGGCCGCGCCGGCCGACCCGGCCGTCGTGGCGCGCGCGATGGCACCGACCTACCCCCACCTCGCGGAGATCGCCATGGCGGCGGCCCACGAGGACGCGTCGGTCGTCGGGTCGGGCTGTGACGACCAGTTCGAGTTCGAGTTCGCGCTCGATCTCCTTCTCGACGGCTTCGAGCGCCTCCACGAGCAGCATTGGACGTCTGCGCCCCGCGCTCGGGGCCACCATGCCGGTTGAGCGCCCGCCCACTCGCGTTGGTCCGTAGCTTTCCGGCCTTGTGCCCAAAGCCCACCTACCAAGGCTGGGCTTGGCTGACCAGATACGTGCTAGACAGCCGGGGCATGGCGGTGGACAAGCGGGAAATCTTCGTGCGGCTGGTCAATCTTCGCCCAGCCCAATGCCTTGTCCGGTGACCAGCGGCTAGCGGGATCGCGCAAGCCTCCATGTCACACTGCGGACCCAATCGCCGACTACACCCCGTCACTGCCGAGGCTGGTCGCGCTCATACCGGATCGCGGCAGATCCGGACATGTGATCAGGGCAGGTTCTCGGTCGGCGGCAGGCCGAACGCGATGAGGGAGGGTCGTGCTCGCGGTGGCCTGGCGAATGGAGACGACCTGGATCTCACGACCCACGTCTCCGGGTCATCGGGTGCGGATGAGGGCCGCGTCGAGGTGGTCGAGGTGATGTGAGATGGGGCCGATGGTGAGCATGCCGCTGCCCGCCCCGGCCAGCTCTTTGGCGGCCGGCGTGAGTTCGGTCCGGGCGCGTTTCATCGCCGTCCGGTCGTCCAGGGCGATTGCAGCGTGGGCGGTGAGGCACCACAGGGCCTCGAACAGCAGGTCGCGCGGCGGATCCGGGGTCTGACGCAGCGCTGCGGCGGCATCGGCCGGGCGGTCCCGGGTCAGCAGGACGAGCGGGCGTACCCAGGGCGTGTAAGGGCCCCAGTCGGTGTCATCGTCGAAGCGGACCGGGTCGCCGTGCCACACGCTCAGGCACAGCAACGCCAGCGGTAGGAGGCCCCGCTCAACGCCGGGCATGCCGGCGCTGGCGAGCTGTGCCGCCGCGTCGCGGTAGGCGGCTTCCGCGGCCTGTCGCGACGGCCCGGACGCGGCCAGCCGCAGTGCGCGGTACCACTGGGTGAACACGCCGACCAGCGGGCGGTCGTGCCGCTCGGCGAGCCGGTCCGCTGCGGCAGCGTGCTGGTCGCCGGAGGCGAAGTCCGCGAGCGCACTGCGGGCCTGTAGTCGGACGAGATGACCGAGGATCTCGAACGTCACCAGGCCGTGCCGGGCAGAGAGCGCGACCAGCTCTGCACCAATCTCATCCCGCTCGGGAGCCAAGCCCGCGCGGTGAAAGGTCTGCATGAACACGCCGTTCAGAGCGAAAGCCAGCAGGGCCGGATCGCCCAGGCGGCGCGCGATCCGCTCCGCCTCCTGGGCCGCCTCGGGCCCGCGTTCCGTGCGCGTACCGCGTGACTCCACCGCGATCGTGGCAAGCAGTCGGGCTCGGGTGGCCGCGGACGAGCCGGGGCGAAAGGCGGCCAGGGCCCGCTCGGCCGCCGCGACGATTTGCGCCGCCTGCGCCGGATCATCAGAGCGCGTCCAGATTGCGGGTACGTCGTAGCCGCCGATCACCCGGGCGGTGAGCTCAGGATCACCCAACTGCTCGCTCGCGGCGATGGCCGCGATCCGCTGCTCCCGCGCCGCCTCGAGTCCGCTCGCCCCCGTCACGGCGAGATTCCGCAGCAGGCCGACCGTGGACTCCAGTCGGTCCCTGGAACCGGACGCCACGGTACGGTCGTATGCCGCTGCGGTCTCCGCCCAGACCCGTTCCGGTCCCGGCGTACCGGCACCGTCGCTGACCCGATCGGCCTGGCGGAGGATGTCGGTCTCCAGGCGACGCAGTGGCGGGCTCGGATCGACGCCGAGTTGTTCCAGGAGCAGGCTGCGGGCTCGGCGCAGTACCGCAAGCGCGTCACCCTGGCGTCCCGCGCGGTACAGGGCAAGCGCCAGCAGCCGCCACGCCTCCTCCCGCCACGGATGCTCGGCCACGTGCGCGTCGAGATCCGCTACGACGTCGGCGGCGCGGCCGACGGTCAGTCGCGCCTCGGCCCGTTGCTCAATCGCGTTCAGCCGTAGCTGTTCGAGGCGGGAACGCGCGGCGCGCGCCCACGGCTCGTCGTCGAAGCCGGCGAACGCGGGCCCTCGCCACCAGCTCAGGGCACGATCGAGGTGATCGAGTGCCTCGTGCGGGGGCGCCGTGGACGCGGCGGCGACCGCCTGCTCGAACCGCCAGGCGTCGACCGCGTCCGGCGCCGACCGAAGCGCGTAACCCGGGCCCTCGGTGATCAGCAACCGAGCCGGCTCACGCGGTGGGCGCTGCGGCTCCAGGGCGCGCCGCAACGCCGCCACGAACGTGCGCACGGCGCCCACCGCGCCCGGTGAGGGCTCCTGCCACAGATCATCGACAAGGCGGCTGACCGGTACGACCCGGCCACGCGCGACGATCAGTCGCGCCAGCACCGCCCGGTGTTTCGGCCCTTTCAGGTCTATCGGCGCGCCGACGCCGTCAGAGGCCACGACCGACCCGAGAACACCGAACCTGACCTGCACTGATCGAACCCGTCCTTCCTCGCTTCGGCTCAACGTATCGCGCTCATCGGTTGCTCATCCGCGACCGGCACGCTGGAATCGTGCACCCGACGAGAAACGGACGATCATGACTTTTACCATTCCCGGGTTCGACTACCAGCGTGTCGCGGTCGACGATGACGTGGCACTGAACGTGGCGGTGGGAGGCACGGGCAGCCCGATCGTGCTGTTGCACGGCTTTCCACAGACCCACGTCATGTGGCGGCACGTCGCCGTCGACCTGGCCGCCGACCACAAGGTGATCTGTCCCGACCTGCGCGGCTACGGCGCCAGCGACAAGCCCGACGCGCGTGACGAGGACACGTACTCCAAGCGGACCATGGCCGCCGACATCGTCTCCCTCGCCAGCAAGCTCGGCCACGAGCGCTTCGCTCTGGCCGGACACGACCGCGGTGCCCTCGTCGCCATCCGCGCCGGCCTCGACCATCCCGCTACGATCACCCACCTCGCCACCCTCGACGTCCTGCCGACCCTGGACATGTGGGACATCCTGCATGGTTCTACCGCCGCAGTTGCCTTCCACCTCTACCTGATGGCCCAGCCACCCGGCCTGCCCGAGCAAATGATCAGCGCCAGCGCGGACGCCTTCTTCGGTTACTTCCTCGACGTATGGGGCCAGAACCCGCAGGCCATTCCCGCGGAACTGCGAGCGGAATACCTGAAAGCCTCGCGCGAGGCGGTCCCCTCCATCGTCGCCGACTACCGTGCCTCGGCCGGTATCGACATCGAACACGACCAGGCCGACCGGACCGCCGGGAACCGGCTACCCATGCCGGTCACCGTCGTCCAGCAGGACTGGGGAGCCGCACTCGGCTTCGACGCCGCCGCGCTGTGGCGCACCTGGGCCGCCGACCTGGAGCACCGCACCACGTCGGCCGGGCACTTCATGGCCGAGGAAGCACCTGGTGAGATCATCAAGGTGCTGCGCTCCCTGCTTGCGCGGTAGCGAATCATGTGCGGGTGCATCCTCAGCATCCGGATCCCCGCCGTGTGGGCGAGGTGTTTGAGTCGGCGGGTCGCGGCGTGCCGGTCCATCCGCCCACCATGGATGTTGCGCAGGATCGGCCCGGCGGTGTGCTCGTCGACGGCCCGGTCGATGGCTCGGGCCACTGCAGGTGGCAGCGGGACGAGGACGACCTTGCCGCCTTTGCCGCGGACGCGTAGGACCCGGTGGCCGTGCCCCTCGCCCAGGTCGGCGATGGTCGACCCGCAGGCTTCGACGATCCGCAAGCCGGTCGCGTACGACACACTGGCGGCCATCCGCAAATGCGACCGGCGCTGGGTCTCTGCCCTCCTCGGTCACGTACTGTGACGCCCGCTCGGCGGCAAATGAATGCGTCACTCTCCAAAAGATTTGGCGAGAAGGATCTCCAGTGGTTCGCCCGGTAGCAGGAGGCATCCGCGGTCGACGTAACCCAGGCGGCGGTATAGATGCTGGGCTTCTTCGCTCGCCAGGGTTGATGTCATCACCGAGCCATGGCCCGCTGCCCGCTGCTGGTTCTCCCAGTGCTGGATCAGCCGCGTGCCGAGGCCTTTGCCGCGGTGCTGCTCGAGAACGAACAACATGTTCATGAAGGGGATTTCGTCCCAGAAGAGGCCCCACCTGAGCCATCCCTGGATGGACGTGTCTTCCACGGCAACGGTGACTCGACCGACCTCGATGACCCTGTGGAGTTCCATCCGGTCGACGTGAAGATCCGCCTGGACGAGGAACGACACATCCCGATTGTCTGCCACGCGCAAGCTGATCGCCATGGAAGGACGATGACACAGGTCGCCTGCGACCCGTGTCGCACATCGGCAGGACCGGCGCTGGGTCTCTGCCCTCCTCGGTCACGTACTGCGACGCCCGCTCGGCGGCAGATCCGGATGCATCCTGGCGCGGATCTTCACGAAAACGCACCCGAGGCCGGCTGATCGGTCGCGAGGATCGGCTCATGGGCAGTCGTCGTCCCATGCTGCCGCGCTGATGCGCCAGCCGGCGTCGGTCCGCACGAACTGCATCGACTTCATCCCGCCGCCTGCGTACGGGACACCGTTCCTGCGGCCCTGCTTGACGTACCTCCCGAACCACTGCGCGATGTCGCCGAACACGTCCAGCCGGCCCAGCCGGGCCTGTTCGTGGAAGTCGGTGAGCGTGCCGTCGGTGAGCATGGCTCGCCGCGGCTGGATGAACGCGTCGACGTCGTACACCTCGGGTTCCGTGCCGCACGTCCGGACGATGACGGCTCCGGGCAGCATCGCGTCTCGAAGTGCCGCCATCTGTTCGTCGACTCTGGAGCCGGAGGTAAAGGCGTCGAAGTAGCAGCGGATGAGGGCGTGGATCTCCTCCTGGTCGCTGCTGGTCGTTGCCGGCGTTCGCCAGTCCTCCTCGGTCAGCGCGAAGAGGAGCTGGGTGGCCCAGCCGCCCTTGAACCAGACGTTGTCGGTCAGCCGCCCTTCCTGGGCGAAGCCGAGGCGTCGCAGGAGCCGGGCCGAGGACTTGTTGTCCTCGACGCACACCGCGGTGATGCGGTGCAGGCCCAGGTCCTCGAAGCCCAGGCGCAGCATCTCGGCGGCGGCTTCAGCGGCGTATCCCCTGCCCTGATGGGCGCGTGCGAGGACGAAGCCGAGCTCACCCTGCTTGTGCTCGGCGCTGGCCCACTTCAGCAGGACCTCGCCGATCACGGTCTTCGTCTCGCGCGACTCCACGGCGAGGACCAGCCACTGACCCGGTTCGGTGAGGGTCCCCTGGCCCAGCTTCAGGGTGAGCGCAGCGTTCGTCGACTCCCGGTCGCGCAGGGGCCAGGGAAGGAACCGCACGACCTCGGAATCGCCGTGGAATTCGAGCAGGTCGTCGAGGTCGTCGGCGCGGTGCGGCCGCAGCGCCAGCCGTGGCGTCAGGATCGGGTATTCGGGCCGGAACGCTTCGTGGATCATGCGACTCCTCGGGTCGTACTGGTGGTCAGGGCCGGATCGCGATCTTGACTGCCAGGCGGGTGTCCATGGCTCGGTAGGCGGTGGCGACGGCGTCGAGGGGGATCTCGGCAGAGAAGACGGGTGACGGGTCCAGTTGCCCGGCGAGGACGTCGGCGAGCAGGGGCTCCAGGTAACGGCGGGCCGGGGCGACCCCGGCCCGCAGGGTGATGTTGTGGCGGAACAGCCGGTAGAGGTCGACGCGGTCCACGCCGTTGGGCACGCCGACGGAGCCGATCGTGCCGCCGGGCCGGACAAGGTCGATCGCGAGGTCGAGGGCGGACTGGGTTCCTGCGCATTCGGCGACGCCCGGCACGCCACCCTCGGTCGCCTCCCTGATGAGGCCGACGGTCGCGAGGTCGTCCGCGGAGAAAACGTCAGTCGCCCCCATGCGTGTGGCGAGAGCGCTCCGGCCGGGGTGACGGCCGACGAGAATGATCCGTGCCGCTCCGGCCCGGCGTGCGGCGAGCGCCGCGCAGAGCCCGACGGCGCCGTCGCCCACGACGACGGCGGTCGCACCCGGCCGGACTCCGGCCAGCGCGATGGCGTGGGTGCCGGTCGCCATTACGTCGGTCAGAGGCAGCAGCCGGCGCAACAGCTCCGCATCGGCATCCGCACGCACCGGGACGAGCGTCGCGTCGGCGAACGGCACGCGGACCGCCTCGGCCTGGCCTCCGCCGTTGCCGCCACCCCAGAAGCCGCCGGCCGGGCAAGAGGTGAACCAGCCGTCGCGGCATGCGGGGCAGGTTCCGTCCGCGAAGGCGAACGGGGCCATTACGAGGTCGCCCGGCCGGACCCGGGCGACGGCCGCGCCGACCTGCTCGACGACTCCGATCCACTCGTGTCCCATGCGATCGCCGGGTGTGAACGACTCCTGGCCCCGGTAGGGCCACAGATCGGAGCCGCACACGGCGGCCAGGGACACCCTCACCACGGCGTCATCGCCGTGCTCGATCACCGGGTCGGGAACGTCCATGACGTCCACCCGGCCGGGTCCCTGCAGCACCGTCGCCTTCATGGTGGATCACAGTAAGCTGCAGCAGATCCGTCGCCCATTGCATTTCGACGGGATAGAGAGTCATCCACCGTCGATAAGGAAACGATCGCCCATGACAGCCGACAGATCGTCGTCCTGGGACCCCGCGGATCTCGCGATCATCCGGGAACTCTCCCGGGACGGCCGGATCAGCGTCGCCGAGCTGGGCCGCCGTGTGTCGCTGAGCCGCCCGGCGGTCGCCGAGCGGATACGGCGCCTGGAGGACTCCGGTGTCATCCGCGGCTACGGTGTCCACCTCGACCTCGCCCGGCTCGGGCTGGGCCTGCGCGCCCAGGTGTCCCTGCGTCCCCGGCACCGTTCCATCCGCGGTGCCAAGGCCCTGCGTGAGCAGTTGCTCGCCATCGGGCACGTGCTCTCGTGCGTCCATGTCACCGGGCACAACTGCTACGAGCTGAGCATCGCCGTGCGGGACGCGGAGCACCTGGAAGAGGTCATCGAGCGCCTCACGGAACTAGGCGACACCACCACCGGCGTCGTACTCTCCGAACCCGTGCACCCACGTGACGTGGACATCGCCGGATGGGTATCGAGAGACGGCGGTTGACGCCGCGATCGGCGACCGGGCGGAAGGATGCCTCGTGCAGTCCAAGGTCGAGCGGATCAAGGCTTGTCTCAACGGCGGCCGGCGCCGGGAACGAATTGCCGCCTGAACCGGCGGACGGCCCGGCCGGCGTCGGGTCGCCCTCGTCGCGGAACAAGCGCCGACGACCATCTGGCGCTCGATACATCGACGGATACCAGTCGGCGAGGCCAGAGAAGCGTCCGTCAAGTCAAGATCAGGTGCGCGCTCGTCGGCACGACCGGCGCTGGGTCTCCGCCCTCCTCGGTCACGTACTGTGACGCCCGCTCGCAGATCCGGATACTGGCATCGAGCTCGATAGCCATGCTGACATGATACTCATCGAAGGTGTATATTCGGCGGCCATGCGACCCGATTCGCGACCCGCGCTGCGGGAGCCCTCGTACTTCGTTCTTGCCGCCCTGCTGGGTGGCAAGCTGCACGGCTATGCCGTGATCAAGCGCGTGGCCGAACTGTCCGACGGGCGAGTGAAGCTCGCCGCCGGCTCGCTGTATTCGGTGCTCGACCGTCTGCTCGGCGAAGGCCTCGTCGCTGCGGCCGGAGAAGAGATCGTCAACGGGCGGGCCCGCCGTTACTACCGGCTAACCGACGAAGGGCGGAGCGTCCTCGCCGAGGAGGCCGACCGGCTTGCCCGAGCCGCACGCGTCGTCACGGACCGTCTGCCACGCCTGGGTCTGCTACCAGGCAGCCCGGGCCACCCCTCCAACGTAAGGATCATGCCAGCATGAGCACCGATGTCCTGGAGAAGCGCTACCGTACGCTGCTGCGGGCCTATCCCGCCGAGTACCGTCGCGACCGGGGTGACGAGCTGATCGACACCCTGCTCGGCGACGAACCGGACACTCGCCGCTGGCCCACCGTGCGACAGACCGTTGCCCTGCTCCGCGGGGCGTTGCGGGTGTACGGGGGCAGCACGTCGGCTCGACCTACCGCGGTGCTGTGCTGGCAGGGTATGCATCTGGGGGCGCTGTCGGTGCTGGCCCTCGGCGCCCTGATCGGGCTGGACGACCTCGTCGAGGCCTTCCAGTTCGGCGGTTTCCTCGACCCGCTCTCCGTCCTGCGGGACCAGGGAATCTTCGAGGTCATGATGCTGCTGGCCCTGGTGGCGCTCGCGGCCGGGAGGCTACGCGCCGCCGCCATACTCACCATGGCAGCCGTGGTCGTGCCGACCGCCGCCTCGCAGTACCTGTACCTCAACGGAATGCCGCAGTGGTGGGCACCGATCGTGGCCCTCCCGCTGATCCTGATCGGTCTGCGCCGCCCCGCCGACGTGCCGCCGGTCAATCGGGGCAACGCCGTCCTGGCCGCCATGTTCGTGCTCGGCCTGCACCTGATCCCCGCGGAGGGCCTGCGCAACTACTACCTGAGCGACCAACTCCCCGCCATCGTCTTGACAGTTCTCGGCCTGGCCGTGTTTCTCTGGGTGGCCAGCGCTGACCAGCGGCTGCTGCTCGCTGCCATCCCCACCCTGCTGCTGGGCAGCCTGTACCAGCTCCGCATCGGATCGACGAGCGAACTGCTGCACCGCCCGGATGCCCTGCCGTCCCTGGCGGTAGCCGTCGCCCTGGCGCTCGCCGCGGTCGTCGCGACCCTGCAGCGCCAGCGCACCCGCGCATGAGGCAGCGCGTGAGCATCGGGTCAAACATCTGAGCGAGGAATCAGTCGCTCTGTCGAGGAACTGGCAGAGAACGGCCACCCGATCACTCTGCACGGAAGACTCGAGCCCTCCCAAGGGGTATCGGGTGGCCACTGGGAAGAGACTAAGGTCGACCAGGCGGAACGACAGATGACCTTCCGTGAGTACGGCGAGCGGTGGCGGCTCTCGCGTCAGATCGGGCAAGCTCTCGACTACCAGCGCCACACGGAGTCCCGTCTTCGGCACCATCTCTATCCGCACCTCGGGTAAGCGGCAGGTGCGGGCGATCACGGTCACCGATGTACTGGAGTGGGTCGCGCTCCTGCTGCGCAACAACGTGGCGCAGTCCTCGGTGAAGACCTACTTTGACCTGTTCAACGCTGTCATGAACGCCGCTGTTGCGGACAAGGTCATCTCTGATAACCGGTGTAAGGCGGTACGGCTGTCCGCGATCCTGCGCGGGTTCTCCCGGGCACCGAAGTGGGTTCCGACCGATGAGGACATGCTCGCCCTGGTCGACGCCGTTCCCGACCGGTACCAGGCGGCCCTCTGGTGCGGCGCCGGTGAAGGGCTGCGCCTGGGTGAGGTTCGGCCTGGAGGACGAGGTGCGGTGCGTCGACCGGCCCCATCAGGAACTGCACGTGGTTCAACAGCTCCGCTTTCACAAGAGCCAGTACGGCGGCTTCTACCTCGCTCCTCCGAAGGCTGGCTCAGTCGGTGACGTGGACCTTGATGACCATGTGGCGCTGGTGCTCGCTGTGGCGTGGTTGGCGCAAAGCGGCGGGCTGGCCCGACGAGGGCACGTTTCACTCCCTGCGGCACTACTTCGCGACTCGCCTGAACACCTCGGGTGCCGACCCGACCGACGTGCAGAACGCCCTACGGCACTCCAGTCTGCGAATCACGCTGGAGACGTACGTGCACTGGTGGCCGAAGAAGAACCGCCGCCGCAACATCGTCAGCACGGCGCTTCGGGAGGCTGCGGGTAACGGCTCTGGGCTGGCGCTTCTGGGCTGAGTTGTACCGGATCTGTGCCAAACGATCAATGACCAGCGTTTCCGCTGGTCATTGAGTATATGGGTGGAGCTGAGGGGATTTGAACCCCTGACCCCCTCGATGCGAACTGGCGGCGAGCCGGCCGGATCGGGTGTCGTCCGAGGTCATCCGGCCGGCTGCCGCTTGTGTCGGCCGGATCCGGCCGGCACGGTTGCTGTATTTCGCTGCTGTACTTCATCGGATGCTCAGACGATGCCGAGGTTGGTGGCGAGTTGGGTGATCGTCGTTGGGGCGTCGGGGTCACGGGCGGCCTCTGCGACCACCGCCCGGGCCGCTGGTCGGTGGCGTACCTCGGCCGGTGCGATGGTGTCGGCCTGGACCAGGAGCCGGGCTGCGTTGGTGGGTTCGTTGGTCTGGAGGTAGGCGCGGGCCGTGTCGATCAGGTGCGCGGCTCGGTGTTCGACCGGCAGCCGCCGCCACCCGTCCCGGCCGGTTGCCTTCTCGTGCCAGGAGACCGCGCTCCGCCCGTCGCCGAGCGCGGTGGCGGCGGCGACCCGGGCCAGCTCGACGGCCGTCGGGCCGAATGCGGTCCGATGGTGATCGTGTCCGTCGCCTATTCGGTTGGCTACTTCGGTTGCCTCGTCCAGCAGTTCGCCCGCCGCGCGGTCGTCGCCGGAACGCGCCGCCATCAACGCGGCCTGCACCAGCAGCGACCCGCACAGCGACAGTTCCTGCGGCGTGCCGGCGTCGAGGTCGTACGGGGCGATCCGGTACGCGGCAGCCAGCATTACCGACCGCGCGCCTGCTGATGCCCTCAACACCTGACCGAGCTGCACCGCCGCAGCGGCCACCAGCACTCGATCGCCGGCCGCGGCGGACATCGCCCGGTCGGCGGCCAGCCACGCAAGGCTCGTCTCGCCCAGCTTCACCAGCAGTGCTGCCGTCACCCGGTACGCCTCCACCACCGCCGCCCGACCCGCCTCGGGCGACTGTGCGTGAGCGCGCTGGACATCGGCCAGCAGCTTCGGCAGCAGCTCGATCAACTGCGGGTATCGCGCGTGCTGGAAGGTGTTCCAGGCATGCCCGATCGCCACGGCCAGCCGATCAGGCGGTACTGGCGGGCCTGCCCCCGGCCGGCCGAGCGCCATCTCGTACGTCGACAACGCCGCCCGGATCCGCGCGATGCCCTCGCTATGCCCAACCGTGTCGATGGGCCGGGCATCCCGCCCGAGCAGCGTCCCGGTGTCGACCCGTAGGACGGCGGCGATGTCCCGGATGGTTGACACCCGCTCCAACCGCCGGACACCGCGTTCGACCTTGTCCACCCAGCTCTTCGACTTGCCAAGCCGGTCGGCGAAGGACTGCTGGGACAAATTTCGCCGCACTCGCAGGTACGCCACACGCCGCCCGATCGGCAGACGATCATCGCTCACGACGCCACCGCCGATCCGGCATCGCGCGGGTCGTCTCCTCCACCGGTATCCGCTCCGCCTCGGCCTGCGCGAGTATCCGCCGCTTGGCCGCCTCTCGTTCCGCCGCCTGCACCTGCTCACCGGCGCTGTCGCCTGGAGCGTCGTCGCTCATGCCTACCTCCGCAGTGCTTCCGCTCCTGCCTCGTGTGGGATCTACTCTGGTGACCGCGCGACTACGTTAGGAAGCACCTCGATGCTTTCAGGACCTTTCACAGGGGATCTGATGGATGACCTCGGTGCGCAACTGAGGCACGCTCGTGTCGAGGCCGGCGTCACGCTGGCCTCCATCGCGGCGCGTACCTGCTACTCGGCCTCGCACCTGAGCAACGTCGAAGCGGGACGCCGGACCGCGACGCCGGACATCGTGCTCGCCTACGCGCGAGCGTTGGGAGACGCGGACGTGAGACGCAGAGACCTCCTCGCCGCCGCCACCATCGGCCCGATCGCCGCCAACGAACTCATCCGCAACGGCTTCACCGCTGCACTGGCCGGCCACCGCGACAGCGCCGACCGCTGGCGTGATCGCGTCGACCAGTACGGCCGCGACTACATGGAAATCGGCGCGGACTCCCTGCAAACCAGACTCGCCAGCGACCTCGTGATCATGCAGCAACAGCTCGACAGCCCGACCATGTGGGCCAGCGCCGCCCGCGCCCTGACCACCTACGGCAAGACGACCAAGGAACCGACCGAGGCGATCGGCTGGTACGACACCGCACGCATCGCCGCCGACCGCTCCGACGACCTGGCCGTGCGTGTCTGGGTACGCGGTCGAGCCGCCATTGCTCTGGCCTACGAAGGTGCCGCCCTCCCCGTCGCGCAGCGCTACGCCGACGAGGCGATCGCCCTGTCCGACCGCCCCTCACTCGGCCGCCTCCAGGCGCTGATGGCCCGTGCGCACGTCGCCGCCGCACGAGGCGACACCGCCGCAGCGCTCACCTCCGACGAGGACGCCCAACGCGTCTTCGACCGGACCGCCTCACCCGACGGCGAGATCTCCGACGCCGCCGTACCCGCCTGGCGCATGGCCACCTTCCGCTCCATGCTCTACGCCCGACTCGGCATCGTCCGCCCCGGTGAGCAGGCCCAAACCGACGCCGACCGCCTCCGCCCCGCGACGCTGACCCGCTTCGCCACCCACATCGAACTACACCGCGCACTCATGATGACCAAAGCCGGCGACCGAGCCGGAGGACTGGCATACGCCCGACGAGCCTGGGCAGCCCTACCAGCAGACAGACGGTCACAAACCCTCGGACTCGTCCTGCGCGAAGTCGAAAGAGCCGCCCGCCACCGAAACTGACCCCTCGCTTGTAAGTTCTGGGCGCTCCGTCCGGCGCGGTCCGTGGAAGTCCGCGACCTCGGGCGACCGTCTGTATCCCACTGCCGGCATCTGCGCATGGTCCGGCAGGTTGCTGTCCTCGCTGCTGTCAGCGACCCAGTGCGGGGACCTCAGATCCGGCGATGAACTTCCTTCCCGCTAACACCACCGTACGGAAGCGGGACGCCCAAAGCCCGCCAGAGGTCACGGAGCACCCGTCCGAGCCGTTCGCTTTCGTCTGTCGACAACTCAGCGATAGGCATGCCGGCGGCCTGGTGCTCGCCGACGTTGTAGATCAGGTCGGCGATCGCCGTGGCTGTCGGTCGGTCAAGACGAAGAACGACTTCCTCTTCCTCATGCATGTCCGGCACCCTACGACCTGAGCAGCATCCGGCGTACAGGTCGACTCGTCCGTCGCCCACCAGGTCAGCCGCCTTCATACGGCGGCTGACCTGCTGTTTCGTTGGCCGCTACTGGTCGCCGTTGGTCAGCCTTGGTCGGCATTTGACGGCCTGGCGGCGGCCCAGACGGCCCGGGGACGGCCCAGTGAAGCAGTAGCTGCCCCTCCGGTCGGGGGCCTTCGCGTCGGGTGTCATTCGCATGCGATCCCGTCGCCGTCTCGGTCTAACTTGCGTGAGTAACCTGGGTCGCCTTTGCGGATGGGAGCCGCGCCGGCGGCTCGCACTGCCGAGCAGTTCGCGTAGTAGACATCGCCGTCTGGCGCGGGCCCGGTGTCGCCGTTGCCGCCGTCCGGCTCGCAGGCTTCGCCGTCGCCGTCCCGATCCAGAGCAGGTCGGAATCCGGGGTCTCCCTCGTACAACGGGTCCTTCCCGGCAGCACGCACGGCGTCGCAGTTGCGGTAGTAGGGCTCCTTCGGCTGCGGTGCCGCTGTGGTCGGCTTCGGCTTCGGCGCTGCGATCGTCCTGGACGGCTCAGCCACGATGCTGGGAGAAGCGCTGACGGCCGCCAAGGGGTCGGCGGTCGGCACTACGGCGGTTGACGAGGGTGACAGGCTTGGTGATGCGTTGGCCTCAGGCTCCTCGTCTCCGACGAGAGCACCTAGACCCGCAAAGCCGCAGCAAGCCAGCAAAACCCCGCCAACGACGATGGCGGCGATACCTCCGGCTCCCAGTTTCTTCGCAGGGGTCATCGGATCGTTCGGTACAGGCACCGTGATGGACGGGTTGGGCTGCTGAGTAGCCCACGGGTCCTGGGGCGGAACACTGGTCATGATGCGGAGTCTTCACAGGCGGTGTCCCGATCCATACCCGCTGATGGGTTGATCTCCTGTCGGCAAGCCGACTTCTTACGTGTGCGACCCCTCGCTTGTAAGTTCTGGGCGGGTCGTCCGGCGGGGTCCGTCCGCGTCTGCGAACTCGGGCAATTGTCCGGGCCTGGCCACCGCTGGCTGTTCTCGTCTCGGCCGGTTGCTGTCGCCGTTGCTGTCGGCGGCCCCTCCAGTCGTGCCGCACTGCCGGCACGTTGTCTCGCCGACGGCAGCGCCTGCTCGGACGCTACTCACGCTGGCGATCCAGCGTCCAGGTCGACTCATCCGTGGCCCTCCGCCGACCTATTCGGCGCATTTCTTCAAATACAGCAACTAGAAAGGCGGCTCATCCTCGAATTTCCATTCGGGGCTAGGCAGAGCAAGGAATTCCGAGTCAACAATTCGGCCACCCTCAGTCAGGGGCGGGCCGGGCCATTTACAAACCTTCGACATATCAATCAAGCCACCCGACAAGCCCACCCCTGCAAGATCGATACCATCGACTTCAAGTTTTGCGAACTGAAAGTTGACTAGACCACCCGAGATGTCCGACTCGCGCATAGAAAAGCGCTTAGCCGTGATATCAGCGAAAGAAAAATCTAGCTCGCCACCTGACATGCACACGACTATGGACATGCAGTAAGGGGTCTTAATCTCCGCACTATTAAACGAAACCCGTCCGCCCTTGATATGGAGCATTCGGTCCGTCAGGTAGTACCCAAAATTGATCGAAGCCGGAGAAAACTTAACCGACTTAAACACCAACGCACCCGAGTCAACCTGCGCTCCAGCTAGGCCAGGAACGCTTGCCATCCGCGCTCTCTCGAAGGAAACTTCACCCCCACAAAAGCGTGCATAACTTAGCACGACTACTGCTGAGATCTTCGCATCCGTAAAGTCGAGAAGGCCGTTCCTAAAGCAGGCTTCAGCTAGCTTGAACGTACTGCCCGTCACCGTGGCATGCCGGAATATGAGCCTCGTACCCGAGTCGAGGCGAAGGCCCGTCAAGTCTCCATCCTCAACAGCAGCCCCAGTAAAGTCGAAAGTGAGCCCGTCCCAGCGAACTTCCGCCCGCTCCGTAAGCCGCGAAGCGACAACCTGAAGGACCGTGCGCCGCACTTGGCGCTCTTGGTCAACCGTTCCATTGTCGTTAGTACCGACGCCTCCGTATGGCATTCTCAGATACCCACAAAGTACGTCTACGCAAGTCTGCCTGCCTTGGATCCAGTCATCAGCCAAGCCTGCCATAGAGTACACTCCGGCCAACCTGACCGCTGCCTTGTCAGAGCCCAGTTGTTCGGCAGCCTTGGCGAATCTTTCATTGAGTAACCTGACCCCGTTCCGCTCAACCTCTAAATCCGATCGAGCCTCAGCCGCCTTTGCCCGCTCGTCAGCCGCTTCAGCCAAAATCCTCGTCGCCTCCGCGCGCTCATCTGCAGCCTTAGCAAGAGAATTCGAAAATTCAGCGATGCGGTTTGCCGCCTCCGCGACACGTTGCCGACGATAGGCAACAACTAAAGCAATTGCGCCGCCAACGGGCAGGTTCGTCGTTGCCCGCCTTGATGGAACGAGGATGACGGATGCGGCCCACGCCTTCTACGAGTTCTCCGACGCGCTCCTCTTTCCTGCCTACTTTGGCTGGAACTGGGACGCGTTGTCCGACTGCCTCCGTGATCTGAACTGGTTACCGGCGGACGGGTATCTGATCGTGTTCGAGAACGCGCTCCAGTTGCTGTCGAGCAGTGCCGAGGATCAGCACACGTTATTCCGAATCCTGTATCAAGCCGTTCGGCACTGGGCGAGCCCGCTCGGCCAGCCGGAGGGCAAGGGCAGCCCATTCAAGGTGCTGCTGCTGTGCGACCGCGACGAGGAGGCGGCGCTGTTGCGGCAGGAGATCGCCTACGCAATCCATAAGATGCGATGAACCATTGATGCGCGCGACCGCCGGTCGGATCGCCTCCGGTGGGGTCACGCGGGTTGACGTGTCGGTGCCCGGTGCTAACGTGGTCCTCGTCGAGCACGCCAGCGCGGCCTTCCCGCCGGCTCGCTGAGACCGACTTCGGAGTTGCCGAGCGGCCTTCTTGCCGCTGATGCGGGTCACGTCCCGCCGGCTTTCGATCGCACCGGCCGCTGCGCCGGTCCGGAATCCACTGAGCGCCCAGCACGGCCTTTCCCGCCGTCCACGGTGGCCCTCGGATTCGCGCACCTCGACGGGTGGGGATTGCCTGCGGCAACCCGCCGGAAGCCGACGACCAGGCATCCCACCCGTCTCGGCATCACACCAAGGTCCAGAACCGGGAGGACGTATCCCATCGGCGGTCAGTGGCTCGGCCATGCCTCCGCCCTCCGGCGTGAGCCGCCTTCTCGGGCGGTGCCAGGAGACACCACGAACACCACCGACGGATACCGCTCCGGCGTCCGGTGGCAGTTCGTCCGCTGTCCCTGCCACCGCCCGAGGAGAGATTCGTGTCTGCCCTGCTCACCCTGCACCGTCCCGGCCTCGCCGATGGCCGTGACGCTCAAGCCCTGCACCGTGCCGCCGCGCCGGACTTCTTGGGCTGGCTGGAGCACACCCGCGCCGCCGCCGGTTGTGCCCGTCCGATCCGCCTGACCGGTACCCTCACCGCCGTCGAGAACGGCACCGGCCGCGTGGTTGGGGAGCGGCACACCGACGAGTTGCCCGACCGGACGCTGTACAAGGCGTGCGGCAACCGGCGTGCCGCCCAGTGCCCCGACTGTGCCTGGGTCTACGCGGGCGACGCCTTCCAGGTGGTCCGCTGTGGCCTGACCGGCGGCAAAGCGGTCCCGGCCAGCGTCGCCCAGCATCCGGTCGTCTTCGCTACCTTCACTGCGCCATCGTTCGGGGCGGTGCACCACCGGGACATCCCTCGACACACCTGCGGCGACCGGCGGCGCTGCGACTGCCGGCCGGCACCCTGCCGCGCCCGGGGCACCGGCGGCACCTGCCCGCACGGGCAGCCCGCGGCCTGCTTCGCCCGCCACGACAGCGACGATCCGCAGCTCGGTCAGCCGCTGTGCCTGGACTGCTACGACCACGATCACCAGGTCGTCTGGAACGCCTTCTCCGGCGAGCTGTGGCGGCGGACCAAGCAGGCCATCGAACGCCACCTCACCGCGCTGTGCCGCCAGCGCGGCATCGCCCACGTCCAGGTCGTCACCGACTCCGGCAAGGTGCGTCGGGTGCCGCCGGTGCGGGTGTCGCACGGCAAGGTCGCCGAGATGCAGCGCCGGGGCGCGGTGCACTTCCATGTCCTGCTGCGCCTCGACGGCGTCGACCCCGACGACCGGCACGCTTTGGTGCCGCCGCCGGCCGGCATCACCGCCGACGACCTCGACACCGCCGTCCACGCTGCCGCCCGGCAGATCACCGTCACCACCCCCGCGCATTCTGACCGGCCGCACGGCTGGCGGATCGCCTGGGGTACTCAGGTCGACGTTCGTCGCGTTGGCACCAGCGATGGGGACGTGACCGACGCCAAGGTGGCCGCCTACCTGGCCAAGTACGCCACCAAGTCCACCGAGGTCACCGGCCACTGCTCCACCCGACTCACCCCCGACACCATCGACGCCTACGCCGACCCGGAAGGCAACCACCTCGCCCGCCTCATCGACGCCTGCTGGCGACTCGGCCGCCCCACCCACACCCCAACCAGCAACTCCGCCGCCGCGACGGGCCAGCGTCAAGGCCGCCTTGACAGCAGACCGAACCCCTACGTCGGGCTGCGCCGCTGGGCGCACATGCTCGGCTACGGCGGCCACTTCCTCACCAAGGCCCGCCGCTACTCGATCACCTTCGGCCAGCTCCGCGACATCCGCGCCACCTACCGCCGCACCGAAGACGACGACACCACCGACACCATCACCATCGGCACCCTGGCCTTCGTCGGCTCCGGCTGGCTGACCAACGGTGACGCCCTGCTCGCCAACACCGCCGCCGCCCAACACCGGGAACGCCGACGCGTCGGCCGGGAAGAACTCACCCACGAGGCGTGGTCGGGGGTGGCGGCATGACCAGGAACCTCACCCCGCGCTGGTACTCCCGCCGAGGTCGCCGTCCTGCTCGGCTTCGGCCTGCCCAAGGTCAAGATGAAGATCGCCACCGGCGAACTGCGCTCCATCAAGGACGGCAAGTACCGCCGCATCCTCCCCGAATGGGTCGACGAGTACATCCGTGAGCAGGTCGAACGGCAGGAGGCCGCCTGATGCCCGGACGCACCCGCGCCAACGGCGAAGGCTCCATCTTCCCCTACCGCAACGGCTACGCCGCGTACGTCTGGGTCACCAAGCCCGACGGCAAACGCACCCGCAAGTACGTCTACGGCCCCACCCGCGAAGCCGTCCACGACAAGTGGATCAAGCTGCACCAGCAGGCCAAGGCCGGGCCGGTGGTCACCCGGGTCCCCACCCTCGGCGGCTACCTCGAATCGTGGCTCCGCGACGTCGTCGAACCGAACCTTGCTCCCGCCACCGCAACCAACTACGACATGTTCGTCCGGCTCTACATCGCCCCGGAGCTGGGCTCCCGCCGCCTTGACAAGCTCACCGTGCGCGAGGTGCAGACCTGGCTGAACAAGCTCCGGGCCGCCTGCCAGTGCTGCCTACAGGGCAAGGACGCCGCCCGGCCGGAGGGCAAGCGGAAGTGCTGCGCCGTCGGCCGCTGCTGCCAACGGACTGTCTCCGAACGCACCGCCCGCGACGCCTGGACGACGCTGCGGGCCGCGCTCAACAACGCCGTCCGCGAGGAGCTGCTGGCCCGTAATCCGGCCGCCCTGCTCAGGGTCGCCAAGCCGCGCCCGCGCAAGACCCGACCCTGGTCCGTCGACGAGGTACGCCAGTTCCTGGAGTCGGCCCGCGCCGAGGGTGACCCGCTCTACGCCGCGTACGTGCTGATCCTGGTCCTCGGGCTCCGCCGGGGTGAGGTGCTGGGCCTACGCTGGGAGGACGTCGACCTGGCCGCCGGAGAACTGGCGGTTGCCTACCAGCTCCAGCGGATCCGCCGGCAGCTCCTGCACCGGGAGACCAAGACCGAGTCGTCGGAGGCGACGCTGCCCCTACCGGCCATCTGCGCGACCGCCCTCCGCTCCCGCCGCGAAGATCAGCAGCGGCACCGCGACCATGCCGGGCGGGCCTGGCAGCACACCGGCCTGGTCTTCACCACCCGCCTCGGCACCCCGGTCGAGCCGAGGAACTTCCACCGGGAGTTCAAGACCCGCTGCCGCAAGGCCGGCGTCCGCGAGATCTCCGTGCACACCACCCGACGCACCTGCGCGTCCCTGTTGGTGGCCCTCGACGTCCATCCCCGGGTGACCATGCAGATCCTCCGGCACAGCCAGATCGCCGTGACCATGAACATCTACAGCGAGGCCACCTCGGCGGCCACCCAATCCGCCCTCAAGCGCCTCGGCGAGCAGTTCGACACCGCTGCTGTACTCCACTGCTGTACAAGATCGAAAAAGGCCGTTTCCGAGTCACGGAAACGGCCTTTGAATTGGGTGGAGCTGAGGGGATTTGAACCCCTGACCCCCTCGATGCGAACGAGGTGCGCTACCGGTCTGCGCCACAGCCCCTCCGCCGGCGGACCGGCGTCGGTCCCACCCGGCTTTCACCGGGCGGGCCGGCGACAAGGCTAACAGACCGGCCACCCCGGGAGCGAATCACCCCTCGGCGCGGCATGATCTTGGCACCACACGCCCCTGCGGCCGACGGCCACCAAGATCGGCTTCCGTTCACCACCCGACGACTCACGAATCGCCGCAGGTTGCGATATCAGAGGGGTTGGATTGCCGCAACATGCCGCGAAGCGAGTCAATCAACCTAATGCGGAGCGTGCCGACCCGAGATGAGTCGATCAACTGGAAGCGCGGAGGGCAGGCCGGTCAACGCCGGTCGCGCGTAAACCGCCGGGTCGCGCGTAAGTGACCAGCACCCAGTACGTCAGGCGGAGTGGGAGCCGCGGCCGGAGGAGTAGGGGCGACCGCGTAGGCCACCGGCGCGGCGGTACATCACCGAGCCGCCGCCGCTGGCCGCCGCCGGTAGGTCGCCGTCGCGGCCGAGGCCCATGGCGGTACGGCGTACCGCCTCGCGCTGGGCCGCCAGGCGGCGCTGCGCCTCGCGGCGGGCCGCCGCCCGACGAGCCTGCTCGCGCCGCACCTCGGCCTGCCGCGCGGCCAGCCAGGCCGCCTCGCGAGCCTTGAGGCGTCGCCGCCGCCGATCCGCCACCGCCCGCGCGCGCAGGTGCGCGACGTACGCCAGGAGCAGCGTGAAGGTGACCGAGAAGCTGATCCAGAAGCCGGGCCCGACCACCACGACGCCGACCAGTTCGACGGCGTTGAGCAGCAGCAGGGCGGCGAGCACCCGGCGACGGCGGTAGACGGCGGGAGTGTGGTGCCGGCGCACTGGTGGCCGACGTCGGACGCGCCGAGGCGGGGGTGGTACGGCCCGCAGTCGGCCGGAGCGGCGCACGGGGGCGGGGGCGGCCAGCTTGCCGGTAGCCGAATCCTCGCTGAGGGTGACCACCAGTGCGCGGGAGAGGTTGACCGGCCGTCGGCCGGGCACAGTACGCCGCCGTCGGCGGCGCTGGAGCACCCGCGCCGTCGACTGCGCCCGCTCCGCCACCAACCGCTCGGTGGCGTCGTACCGGCGGACGAGTGCCGGCGCGAGGGCGAGCAGGCCGGCGGCGGCGAGGACGGCGAGGAGCACCGAGGTCGGCACCCTCACCCCTCCCGTCACCGAATTCGGGGCAACCGCCGGACCACCGCAGGATCTTCCTTGGACGGTCGTCCGGGTCGCAGATCGTACGGGCTGGCAGCGCTTGCCGCAGCTTGCAGTTACCTGAGGTTACGGGCTGTCGAATGTGATGCCGGCACGCCGCGCCGATCCCGTGCGTGGGACGGCTCACCCACCGGCGGTCCGGATCCGGTGCCAGCGTGCCAGCAGGCCACCCTCGGCGGCCACCTCCTCGCCGGTCATCGCGTATCCGATGTGGTCCCGCCACGCGCCGTCGATGTGCATGTACCGGATGTGGTACGCCTCCTCGCGGAAGCCGAGCTTCTCCACCACCCGCCGGGACGGCTTGTTCTCCGGACGAATGTTGATCTCGACCCGGTGCAGTCCACCCGGGCCGAAGGCGTGGTCCACGGCGAGCGCCAGCGCGGTGGGGATGATCCCGCGACCGGCCACGCGGGAGTCCACCCAGTACCCGACGTACCCGGAACAGAACGCCCGCCGGACGATGTTGCCGACGTTGAGGTGCCCGACCAGCCGTTCCCGGCCGTCCTCGCGCAGGCAGACCGCGAAGGGCAGCCCCTCACCGGAGCGCGCGGAGCGGCGCTGGTCGGCGTGGACGTAGCGGAACGCGGCCGGCGAGTTGCTCTCCTCCCAGGTGCCCGGCAGGTGCGATTCCCAGGGGGACAGCCACGCCTCGTTGGCGCGGCGCACCTCCGACCAGGCGCTCGCGTCCGAGCGCCGGTACGGTCGCAGCACCACCGGCCCGTCCACCAGCACCGCGGGCCAGCCGGGTGCCTCCGAGAACCAGCTCACCGGGTCAGCCTCCCACTCCCCCACGGTTGAGCGACAGCCGGCCGATCACCGGCGCCGGTCCAACAGCAGCACGTCCACGGTGGAGCCGGCCGCCGCGGTGGTGACCCGTTCACCGAGGACCATCAGCCCGTTCGCCTCGGCCAGTCCGGAGAGGGTGAACGGTCCGCCCGGCAACGGTTGGACGGTGTAGCCGCCGCCGCGTCGCTCGGCGACGTGCGCGGGACGGAACTCCCGCAGCCCGCCGGGGGACGTGATGGTCTCCAGCAGGTGCGCCCGGACGCTGGGTCGGAACACCGGCTCGGCCCCGGCCAGCAGGTTGATGGCGGGCCGGGCCAGCACCTCGAAGCCGATCAGCGCCGACCCGGGCTCGCCCGGAAGACACACCACCGGCACCTCCTCGGCACCGACCGTACCGAACCCGAGCGCGGTGCCGGGATAGAGCGCCACGTCGGTGAAGGTGACCGGGCCGGCGCGGCCACCTTCCCGGCGGGACAGGATCCGGCGGACCATGTCCCCCGGACCGGTGCCGGTGCCCCCGGTGGTGATGATCAGGTCGGCGCGCAGGGTCTGGTCCTCCAGCAGACCGCGCAGCCCTTCCGGGTCGTCGTCGCAGATGCCCACCCGGTACGCCAGCGCGCCCGCCTCGGCCGCGGCGGCGGTCAAGGCGTGCGAGTTGGCGTCCACCACCTGGCCGGGCTGGCTGCCCCGGCCCACGTCGACCAGTTCGTCGCCGGTGGCCACGATGACCACCCGCGGACTCGGGCGGACCACCACGTGCCCGATCCCGGTGGCGGCCAGCACCGCGACCAGCGCCGGCGAGACGTACGTGCCGGCGCGGGCCAGCAGGGTGCCGGCGGGTAGCTCCTCACCGGCGCGGCGGACGCCGTACCCCCGCTTGGGGGTGCGGAAGATCTCCACAGCGGCCATGCCCTGGTCGGTCCACTCCACCGGGACCACCACGTCCGCGGCGATGGGCAGCGGCGCCCCGGCGGCCACCGAGAAACACGAGCCGGGGGTGAGCCGCACCGGCCGCCAGCTGGCCGCGCCCAGGTCGCCGACCACGTTCAACCGCACGGTACGGCCGCCCGACCCCCCGGAGGGGGCCGGGCCGTAACCGACGAGGTCCTCCCAGCGCGCGGCGTACCCGTCCACCGCCGCCTGGTCGAAGGCGGGGAACGAGTGCGGGGCGACGACGTCCTCGGCGAGGACGTTGCCGTAAGCCTGGGTGAGGTCGAGGTCGAGCGGAGGCAGCGCGCGTAACCTGCGCAGCACGCTGCCCAGGTAGTCGGCGAGCGGCGTCAACTCGTTCGCGGCCGCCTCGGCGTCGGCCGTCGCGGTCATGTACTAGGACCGCCCGACGCGTCGGAGTTGACGAACTCGACCAGCCACTTGCGGAACTCCGTGCCGAGATCCTCGCGTTCGGCGGCAATCTGCACCACTGTCTGCAGGTAGCCCAGCGGCATTCCTGTGTCGTAGCGGGTGCCCCGGTAGACGATCGCGTGCACCGGCACCCCCTCGGCGCGCAGCAGCTCCATCGCGTCGGTCAGTTGGATCTCGCCGCCGCTGCCGGGCTCGGTGCGCCGGATCGCGTCGAAGATCCGCCCCGGCAGCACGTACCGGCCGAGGACGGCCAGGTTGCTCGGCGCCTCCTCCGGCTTCGGCTTCTCCACCATGCCGGTGACCCGGACGACCTCGCCGACGTCGGCCAGCTCCGCCTCGGCCGGCTCGACCGAGGCGATCCCGTACCGGCTGGTCTCGGCCGGGTCGACCTCGAAGAAAGCCAGCACCACACCGCCGGTGCGGGCCTGAAGCTCCAACATGGCCGGCAGCAGCGGCTCGGACGGCTTGACGAACTCGTCGCCGAGCAGCACCGCGAAGGGCTGGTCGCCGACGTGCGGCTCGGCGTACCCGACGGCGTGACCGAGGCCGAGCTGCTCCGGCTGCCGGCGGGTGTGGACGTCGGCCAGTTCCTCGGTGCGCTTGACGGCGGCCAGCAGCTCGGGTTTCTTCGCCAGCCGTTCCTCCAGGTCGGGCCGGCGGTCGAAGTGGTCCACCATGGCCGTCTTGCCGCGACCGGTGATCAGCAGCACGTCGGTGATGCCGGCCTGGACGGCCTCCTCGACGATGTACTGCAGCACCGGCCGGTCGACGACCGGCAGCAGCTCCTTGGGGACCGCCTTGGTGGCCGGCAGAAACCGGGTGGCCAGGCCCGCGGCCGGGATGACGGCCTTGGCCGCCCGGGGACGGCCGGTCGCGGCGGACGGTGAGAGGTTCGCTGAGTGCTCCGACATGTCGCGAGACTATCGGCCATGGCTCTGCCGCGACGGGTGAGGACCGGAAGACGCGCCGCCTGTGGCCGGCCGTGGCACGCCGGAAGCGGGCCGGGACGCCCCGGCGACGTGCCGGCCGGTGCCCTCCGCCGTCGACCGGATCCCGGGACCGGCCCTGGGCAGCCCGTCCTCCGGGCTCGCCGGACCGGCCGGCACCGGAATCTCCTCGGTCGGCGCGGACACCCGTGGCCCGGCGACCCGGTACCCGTCGCGCCCGGCGGCCTTCGCCGCGTAGAGTGCCTCGTCCGCGGCGTCCAGCACCTGCTGGCCGGTGCCGGCGTGGTCCGGGTAGACGGCGATGCCGATGGAGACGGTCACCGGGATGGCAAGCTCGTCGGCGACGGCGATCGGGGCGTCCCGCAGCGCCGCGCCGAGCCGCTCCGCGACGATCACCGCGCCCCGGGCGTCGGTTTCCGGCAGCAGCAGCACGAACTCCTCGCCGCCCTGCCGGAACGCCAGGTCGACCTCGCGGATCTCGCCGCGCAGCCGCCGGGCGAACTCGGCCAGCACGGCGTCCCCCGCGGCGTGGCCGTACGAGTCGTTGACCCGCTTGAACCGGTCGAGGTCGAGCACGAGGATGCTCAACATCCGTCCGAACCGGTTGGCCCGTTCCACCTCACGGCGCAGCGACTCGCGCAGGTAGCGGTAGTTCCACAGCCCGGTCAGCGGGTCGGTCAACGAGAGCCGTTGCGCCTCCTCGTGGACCCGCACGTTCTCCACCGCCACCGCCGCGTGCCCGGCGAAGGTGCGCAGGGTGGCCAGGTCGTCGTCGTCGAACTCGGCGCCGCCCAGCCGGTCGTACAGGATCAGCACCCCCACCGCCGGGTCGGCGGCGGGCGCGGCGAACGGCACCGCCACGTACGTCTCGCAGCACGGCTCCCCCGCCGGGATGCTCGCCGGATCGAGCCGACCCCGGCGTGCCTGCCCGGTGGCCGCCACCAGGCCGATCAGCCCGGTACCGACCGGCACCCGCAGCGGCTCGTCCACCGGTAGTCCTTCGACGCACCGCCCCACCAGCACGTCGCCGCTGTCGGGCAGCAGCACCGCCCCGGCCCGGGCCCCGGTGGCCGCGATCGCGCTGTGCAGGATCACCCGCAGGATGCGTTGCCGGTCGTGGGTGCTGGCCAGGGTGTCGCCGAGCACCGCGAGGTGCCCGCGTAGCTGGTCCCGGCTGCTGGTCAGCGCCGCCACGTAGCTGGCGGTCTCCCGGGTCATCCGGTTGAAGGCCGCGGCCAGCCGGCCGATCTCGTCCCGGCTGCGCACCGGCACCCGGGCGGTCAGATCGCCGCGGGCGAACCGGTCCGCCGCGGCGGCCAACTCGACCAGCGGCCGGGTGGTCACCCGGCCCAGCCGCCAGGCGGCCAGCACCGCCAGCACGACGGCGAGCAGCACCGCGCCGAGCGGCCCCACGGGAAGCCCGGCCGACCGCTCGCCGGGCACGGAGATGACCAGCGGCAGGGGCTGCCCCGGCGAGGGGTCGAGGCGGCGCGCGTACCGGCCGCCGGGGGTCGCGGTGACCTGCTCGCCGGTGGCGGCCAGCACCGTCTCCCGTACGCCCTCGACCTGGGTGGTGAAGGCGACCCGGTCCGCGTCGCCGTCGAGCAGGGTGACCGCGACGCCGGTGGCGGCGGCCAGCCGGCCCAGGAACGCCGCGTCGACCACCTGGGCGGTGGCCACCGAGCCGAGCGCCGCGCCGGCCGGGTCACGCAGGTCGACCCGGGCGCTGAGGGCCCGCACCGGCCCGGACGTGGGGCCGCCGGCGCAGTCGTGCCAGGGGGTCGGCGGTGCGCCCGGGGTGACGTAGGTGGGGTTGCCGGCGGCGTCGGCGACCAGGACCGCGACCGCGAGCCCCCGGCCGACCACCTGCCCGGCCGCGCTGGCCCGGGCGGCGGGGTCGGCACGCAACGCCACCGCGTCGGCGGCGGCCCGCAACCGCTGGCAGAGCGCGTCGACGGAGGTGCGGACGGTCGACGCGGCGAGCCCGAGGCGTTCGGCGGAGCGGGTGCGCTCGACAGCGCTCAGGGTGGCCCCGACGAAGACCGCGCCGAGCAGCACCGGCCCGAGCACCACCACGAGGAAGGCCGCCGTCAACCGCCCGCGTAGCGTCAACGCTTCCCCCCGGAAGTCCCGGCCCGTCCTGTGATGCTGACACAGAGCGACCGATATGCCCACGCTGCGTCAGGAGTGTTGCGTGCCGGATTTTTCTGATGAGCTGACGGCCAAGCGCGAGGCCCGGGTGACACTGCTGACCGCCCGCCGGGCGCTGACCGCCACCCAGCGGGTCGACGCCGCCGCGTCCGTCGTGGCCGAGCTGGTCACTCTGGTACGCCGGCTCCGCCCGCGCCGGATGACCGGGTACGTGCCGGTCGGTGCCGAACCGGGCGGGCCGGACCTGCCCGAGGCGCTACGCGCCGCGCTGCCCGACGACGCCGAACTACTGCTGCCGGTGCTCCGCGACGACCTGGACCTGGACTGGGCGGCGTACACCGGAGCGGGTGCGCTGGTGGCGGCCGGGCGGGGGATGCGCGAGCCGGCCGGGCCACGACGGGGGGAATCCGCGGTCGCCGGGGCCGAGCTGGTGGTCGTGCCGGCGTTGGCGGTGGACCGGCGGGGCCTGCGGCTGGGCCGCGGCGGCGGCTCGTACGACCGGGCGCTGGCCCGGGTTCCCCGGGCCACGCTGACCGTGGCGCTGCTGCACGACGGCGAGCTGGTCGAGGCGCTGCCCGCCCAGCCGCACGACCGTCCGGTACGCGCCGTGATCACCCCGTCGGGCGGCCTGCGTACGCTGGGCGACGCACCGGGTGTCGATCCTCCCACGTCCGCTGGACGAACCTGGGTGCCATGACGCACCATTGGCACTCGAAGACGTCGAGTGCCAACCGGCCGTGCCAGATCCGGAGGAGAACGTGCCCACGTACCAGTACGCCTGCACCGCGTGCGGCCACCAGCTCGAGGCGGTGCAGTCCTTCTCTGACGAGCCGCTGACCGAGTGCCCCACGTGCGAGGGGCGGCTGCGCAAGCTGTTCAACTCGGTCGGCATCGTGTTCAAGGGCTCCGGCTTCTACCGTACCGACTCCCGTTCCTCCGGCTCGGAGAGCAACAGCGGCGGCACCGCGGCCAAGCCGGCCAAGACCGAGGGCGGGGCTGCGTCGGACTCTTCGGCGTCGTCCTCGGCCAGCTCGTCGAGCGCCGGCGCCTCCGGCTCGGGCAACGGCTCCAGCTCGGCGGGCAAGGCTGCGGCCGCCAGCACCGCCAGCTCTTCCTGACTGGCCCGGACACGCCCCGCCGCCTCCTGACCGACGCGCCACACGCCCCGCCGGCCCTGGTCGGCGCGCCACGCGCCGCCGCCTGGTCGGCGGGGCTCCGGTCACCGGGTCACCCGGCACGACCATCGGACCACCCGGCCTGCCGCAAGCGGAGTCGATCAAGCCGGCCGAGCGACCGGCTCCGCTGACCAGCGTCCCACCGCACCCGGCCGCCTCATGACCAAGGTCGACCGCCTGTCGGTGTGGCGCCCGGACGGGGCCCATCCGCCCGGCACCCTGCCCTGAACCCGGCCCTCGACTTCAGCTGCGCCATACCGCGCTGTCCACTCCATTCGGACAGCCCAACCCGCGGCAAGCGGAGTGGATCATTTGGGTCGGCGGCCGAGATCGGCAGTGCCGGGGGCAGGCCCCGCCTCGGCTCGACCGAGCATCGGCATTTAGCAGATCCAGTCCGCCGATGGGCGTTATCCACAGGTCCCTTGGTTGTCCACAGGCCGTCGCCGCAGGGGCGCAACGAGCCCGGCGACGGCCTACGGTACGAACCGGACAACGGGCAGCGGCAGGCTTGGCGAAGCAACTGCGGGACGTGAGCGATCGCGGGACATCGTGAGTGGTGGTGAATGATCGCGGATGGGCCGCCGCGCCGTGACGGGGTGAGGGTCGGAGGTGGTGTCGTGGCGTTCCAGACGGGGGCAGACTCGCTGCGCCCGGTGCGTTGGCCCCGCCTGCCGACCAACGGGGCGCTGCTGCGGACGGGAATGGTCGCCGTGCTGCTCGGGCTCGCCGCACTCGTGCTGGACGGTGCCGACAGCTGCTCCGCGCCCGAGCCCGGTCCGTCGGCGGCTGCCGTTCCACCGTCCGGCCAGCCAATCGACGGCGCGTCGGACGCGCGACACAGCGGCGGCGTCATCTCGTCGCAGGCCGGGTCGGCTAGCTCGGCAACCGCGTCGGGAGGCCGGTCGGTCCGTTCGGCAACCGCGCCGCAAGCCCGGTCGGCCGGGTCGACAGCGGGACCCGGGGCCGGGGCGGCAGGCAGCTCGGCGGGTGACGGCGGGGCCGGCCGGCTGCCGCTGCCGCCCGGGGCGGTGGGCGTTCCGGTCCGGCTCGCCGAACCGGCCGCGCTCTCCGTTCTCCGGCCCGGTGCCCGCGTCGACCTGCTGGTCGTACCGGCCGGGCGGGGGGTGGTCGAGGCGGTGCTGTTGGCACCCGAGGCGCTGGTGCTCGACGTGGTGGGTGCCGATGTCGGGGACGGCGGTTCGGCGCTCTACCTGGCCCTCCGGCCCGAGCAGGCGCGGCGTACGGTGAGCCAGCCGGAGGGGAGCCGCTTCACGGTAGTCGTCCGGGGCTGAGCGGCACCGAGGGCCAAAATCAGTCCCAGTGCGGCGGACGCTCGGCGAGCAGCCAGGTATCGTTGCCGGGGCCGTGCTCGCCCCAGCCGTGGTCGGTGTCGTCGACCGTCTGCTCGGGCAGCACCACGAAATCCTCGGTCAGATCGACAGGACGGTCGTCGTCACGTACGCCTGGGTCCAGGGTGCTCACGATCGGCAAGACTAGCCCAGGTTTCGATCGAAAGCGCGCCGACCGGCGACAAGACGCGGTACGGCCCACCCCGGCGGAACGGGCCCGTCGAACGGCCCTCCGCGCTGTGCGTTGGTAGCGTCGGACGGCGTGACGACGCCCAGCGGTGCCAGCCCCGAGGACGACTACTGGCGACGGCCGCCGGAGGAATCCGGCCCGGCGTCGCCCACCTCCGACAGAGCTCTTCCGCCACCGCCCCCGCCCCCGCAACGCGACGCCGGGGTCGGGGTCGGCACACCCGACAACCACGGGC
>NZ_SMJY01000047.1:0-33177 GCF_004348355.1 Micromonospora sp. KC721
TCACCGGCCGCCGCGAGTTGCTGCCCGAAACCATCGCCGCCATCGCCAGCCTCGTTTCCGACAAGTCGGCCGGTCTGACCTGGTGAAACACGCAGACTCAACCCATCAACTACTGCGCACAAGGTCGTTAGTGGTGGACTGCCGGCCGGTCGAGCGGATCAAGCCGCGCGACGCCGTGGCGTTCGCGGAAACCCGTCGGGCGTGTGAGCTGGTGGGATGGGAGTACCGGCTGGTCGGCGCGCCGGAGCCGGTGGTGGTGCGCAACGTGCGCTGGCTGGCCGGCTATCGGCATCCGCGTTACCGGTTGCCCGGGCAGGTGATGAGGCTGCGTGAGGTGTTCGCCGAGCCCGCGCCGTTGATGGACGGACTTGCTGCTGCCGGGAATCCGATCGCGGTGCTGCCGGTGCTGTTCCACCTGCTGTGGTGCGGTGAGCTGACCTGCGATCTTGATGTTCGGTTGCACGAGATGACTGTGGTGACCGCGGTCGGGGCGTGTTGATGGGCCCGAGGCGGTTGCCGGTGCTGCGCGTCGGGGAATGGGTGCGCTTCGGCGGCGACGAGCATCAGGTGGTGGCGCTGGCCGGCACCTCGGTGCGGCTGCGCTCGCGAGGCGGGGCCGCGCAGGTGGTGCTGCTGGCGTTCCTGCTCACCGCGGCCGACTTCGAGCTGCTCGACGACCAGCAGGCGGTGCCGGTGGTGGAGCCGTTCGGGCTGTTGGAGACCCTGTCGGCCGAGGTGCTCGAGCGGGCCCGCCGCTGGGAGCGGCACATCGTGGAGGTCGTCACCGGACGGGCGCCGGACGCCTCGGATGCCGCTCCGCCGCGGGCGGGCTACGACCCGGCGTCGAGCACGGTGAAGGACCGCAACGCGGCCAAGGCCGCCGAGCTGACCGCTGCGGGGCAGCCGACGTCGGCGCGCACCGTGACCCGGATGCGGCTGCGCTACGCCGAGCAGGGTCTGTGGGGGCTGGTCGACCAGCGGGTGACCCGCGGCAGCGACCTGGTCGGCCGGGCCGACGAGCGGCTGGTGACGGCGATCCTGGCCGAGTTGGACGCGCAGACCCACGCTTCGACGGGCACCCGCGGGCGACTGATGCGCCGGGTGAGAACTGCCCTGGACGCCGAGCACGGACCGGGAGTGGTGCCGGTTCCGGGCCGCAGCGCGTTCTACGAGCTGATCGGCGTGCTGGCCGGCGGCCGGCACTCGTTCGGCGCAGCGACCACCCGCCGCTCGCTGGCCAACCGGCCGCCAGCACCGTTTACCCCGACCCTGGCCACCCGCCCGGGCGAGCTGGTGCAGATCGACTCCACCCCGCTGGACGTGATGGTCCTACTGGACTCCGGCGTCCCCGGCCGGCCGGAGCTGACGATGGTCGTTGACGTCGCCACCCGCACGATCGCCGCAGCGGTGCTGCGCCCGGCCGGCACCAAGGGTGTCGACGCGGCGCTTCTGCTGGCCCGCACGCTGGTTCCAGAGCCGATGCGGCCCGGCTGGTCGGCCGCGCTGCGCATGTCCTCGTCCCGGCTGCCGCACGCCCGCCTGCTCGACATCGACGCCCGCTTGGAGGCGGCGGCGGCCAAGCCGGTCATCGTCCCGGAGACCATCGTCATCGACCACGGCCGGGTGTTCGTCTCCGAGGTGTTCACCCGGGCCTGCGCCCGGCTGGGCGTCTCGATCCAGCCGGCCCGCAAGGGCACCCCGACCGACAAGCCGATCGTCGAGCGGCAGTTCTCCTCCATCGGCACCCTGTTCTGCCAGCACGTCGCCGGCTACACCGGCTACAACGTCACCCGCCGCGGCGACCGGATCACCGACGAACCGCTCTGGAGCATGGCCGAGCTGCAGGACCTGCTCGACGAGTGGATCGTCGCCGGATGGCAGCACCGCCCTCACGACGGGCTGCGTGACCCCCACGCGCCCGGGCGGGCGTTCAGCCCCAACGACGCCTACGCCGCGATGGTCGCCGCGTCCGGCTACCTGCCGATGACGCTGTCCGGCCAGGACTACCTGGAGCTGCTGCCGCTGCGCTGGCGCCACATCAACGAGTACGGCATCACCATCGACCACCGCACCTACGACGACGTCGCCCTGCCCCACGGCGAACGTTCCACCGTCGCCGAACAGGGCGGCCGCTGGGAAGTCCACTACGACCCCTACGACCTGTCGCACGTCTACGTCCGCACCCCGGCCGGCTGGATCACCGCGGCCTGGACACACCTGCCGATGGTCGGTGCACCGTTCGCCAACTTCACCTGGCGACATGCCCGCAAGATGGCCGCCGAACGCGGCCTGCCAGACGACAACGAGACCGAAGTCGCCCGGGTCCTCGACGAGCTACTCACCCGCGCCGGCACCGGCCCAGCGGACAAGACCACCGCCCGGGTCGCCGCCCGCACCAGAGCCGCGCAGCGCCCGAGGCTGCCCGACGCGCAAATCATCGACCTACCCGTCTCCGCGCCTACCGTCGACGCGTCGCCGGTGGTGCCGTTCGGGCTGTTCGACGTCGACGCCGACGCCGAGCGGTGGCTGTGACCCGTAACAAAGCCGCCTACCTGGCGCGGGTCGCCCAGCGTCACCCCCGCCGCAAGCGCGCCTACGACCCGAGAGGCAGGGGCCCCGCCGTCATGGAACACCTCCGCGAACCCGACCACGATCAGCGGGTTCTGGCCGATGAACCGCTGACCACCAAGGAGGGCTGGGCCCGGTTCGTCGCCCGCCGCCCCACGTCCCCGGGCCCGGTCACACGGATAACGACGACGCGCGCATCGACTACCTGTCCGAGTTGGTCATGGTCAACACCCCGGTCGTTGCCGAGGTCGTGGCCACTGCGCGACGTCTGGTGCTGCTCAACCGCCGGCAGCTGTCCGCCCGCCGAGGGCTGATCGTCACCGGCGTCCCGGGCACCGGCAAGACCACCGCGATCACCGCGCTGGGCCGCACCCACGAGGTCGCGGTGCGCCGGCGGCATCCGCACGAACCGCACCGGCTGCCGGTCGTCTACGTCACCGTCCCTCCCGCGGCAACACCCCGAATGCTGGCCGTCGAGTTCGCCCGGTTCTTCGGCCTGCCGCTGGCGGCCCGGGCCAACATCACCGACGTGACCAACGCCGTCTGCGCCACCGCCGCGCACGTCGGCGTCGAACTGGTCCTAGTCGACGAGGTGCACAACCTCAACCTCGCCACCCGCGCCGGAGCCGAGGTGTCCGACCAGCTCAAATACTTCGCCGAACGGCTGCCCGCGACGTTCGTCTACGCCGGCGTCAACGTCGAACGCGTCGGGCTGTTCGCCGGGCCCCGCGGCCAGCAGATCGCCAGCCGCTTCACCACCATCCCCACCACCGCGTTCGCCTACGGCACCGCCGAACAGCGCACCGCCTGGCACGCCTTGGTCGCCAGCCTGGAAAGCACCCTGCCGCTGCGCGCTCACCAGCCCGGGACGCTCACCGCGCTCGACGAGTATCTGCACCGGCGCACCGCGGGCATGATCGCCCTGACGCAGGCTTACCGGCCCGGGTTGGCCGCGGTGGCTCGCTCGACCGCCCGATACACCGTCGAGCGAGCGACGCCGAACAGCTCCGCCAGCTCCGCGCCGGTGTGCTCGCCAGCGGCATGCAAGGCAACCAGGTGGGCCTCCTGCCGGGGGTTCAGCTTGGGCTGCTTGCCGCGAAGCCGGCCCTTGGCCTTGGCCACCTTCATTCCCTCGCGGGTCCGCATTCGCGCCAGATCCGCCTCGAACTCGGCCACCATCGCCAACGCCGTGAACAGCAACTTGCCCACCGGGTCAGTCGGATCGTGCACCGAGCCACCCAGGTTGAGCTTCACCTCGGCGCGGGTCAGCTCCTGCACGATCGCGTGCGCGTCGGCCACCGACCGCGCCAGCCGGTCCAGCTTCGTCACCACCAAGGTGTCCCCGGCCCGGCACGCCGCGAGGGCTTCCCGCAGTCCCGGCCGGCCTCGGTTGGTACCGGTCAGCCCCTTGTCGACATAGATCCGGTCTCCGCCCACACCCATCGCCTGCAGCGCGTCCAATTGCGACGTTAGGTCCTGCTCGTCCGTCGACACCCGGGCGTATCCGATCAACAGTTCACTCACCGCGCGACTGTACCGTTCAGCCCCCGCTCATCGGGCACCTCAACGGGCGGGTCTTACGGGACGACTCGACCAGCACGTTCGCCCGCCGGGTTCATGCCGGGCCGAGTGCCCGGTGGAGGGTCCCCAAACGGGACACCAGCAACAACACCTCTCCGTAACCGCCGGCGGCCACTACAAGATCAACTATTTGGCAGCTGGTGCCACGTTCGTTACCGGCACCCCGTCTTCGTCACGCGATGAATCAGGTCCTACGAACCTGATGTCCTCGGGCTTGATCACCAGCGGCACCCCCGAATTTTCGAGGGCACTGATGATCTGCTCCACGAGACGTTCCTCCTCGGCACGCCGGCGATCTCTCTCTTCGTCCTCCATCTGTTCGGCAGCTCGGGCGACCAACACCTCACGCAGCACCGTCACCTCAGGTGTCAACTCCAGCCAACCGCCGGCACGACCTTCCGCCCATTCGACCGACAGGCCGGCGTCCTGGGCCGCGCGAACGGCGAACGCGAGCTGAATCAGTGCGTCCATCTGCGCGGCGGCGGCGGCCCGGGTCTGCTCGGCCAACTCGAACGCTCGACGCCGCCAGTAGTCCAATGCTGTCGCGACGTTAAACGTGGCGGGCTTGGAGGTCAGCTCCGTCCAGCTCCACAGGTCGAGCGCGGCGCCGATGGCCACGGCCTCGGTGAGCTTGGGCTCGCGGTGGCCCTGCTCAAGCTTCCAGATCGTCGCCTGGGTGCAGGACTGACCGAGATCCTTGATTCTCTGCGCTAGCTCGGCCTGAGACAGGCCCTTCTCTTCACGGGTCTTGCGCAGGTTGATCGCGAAGTATTGCCCGACAGACCTATCCAGCGTCGCCACACACGGCTCCCATCTTCCAGCGACTCCGAAATAGAGTCGTACTTGACTTCCAAGCGTAGTGTACGGTGCTGTGGAGTCAAAGACGAATCCGAATTGGAGTCGAACGTGGTGAAGGAGTCACGGAACGCCGAGCGCCCGTACCTGCTCACCGTGCGGGCGAGCCTCGTCCTGGCGCTGAGCCTGCTGGTCGGCGGTACGGCCGGCGGACTGACCGTCGCGTCTGGCGGTGGCTGGGCGAGCGCCCTGCTCGCCGGCGGCGCGGCGGCCGGCGGAGCGATCGCATTGTTCAACCAGATCATCGACGATGGCGGCGGTGCCCGGTGACCCGCACTCAACCCGCGCCAGTCCGGGACGCGACCATGGCAACGCGGGTCGACCGGTCGGCGGCACGAGCGGCAACGCGCTCCGTGGTACCGGCTCTGCGGCATCACCGCGGAGTAATCGCGTCGGAGAGGACGTACGAGGCCCGGAGCGTCAACCGCTCCGGGCCTCGACCCATTGAAGCTTCAGTGAAGATCCGACTGGACCTCGGTCAGTCGAGGCCTTCGACGATGCGGAAGTCGCGTTCGAAGCCGTCGGGGAGTTCGGCCAGCGCCTCCTGGTAGGCCGCGCTCGCGCGTGCGGCGACCGCCTGTTCGAAGCTGTCGAACTCGATCAGGACGACGCGCTCGGCGATTCCGGCTTCGTGTGCGTCGACCCGGCTGCCGATGCTGGCAAGCACCCGCCCGCCCGCGGCCGCGACAGCTAGACCTGCCAGTTCGTTGTAGACATCAAGCTTCGCGGGGTCATCGATGGTGGGGTAGACGCTGACCCAGTAGCCCTTGGGCATGGAACCTCCAGTGTTGGGATGAGTGCTTCGGATTCCGAAGCACCGCCGCGATGTGCGATACTGCCGCTTCGGAATCCGAAGCGCAAAGTTGACGGAGAGTCATGAACGCGTCGCCGACGCCCATGCCGGGCCGGCCGGTCCGCGGTTCCACCACGGGCCGATCGTTGATGGCGGCACTGGACCTGTTCGGGCGCCGCTGGGCTCTGCGCATCATCTGGGAGCTGGGGAACGAGCCGCTCGGTTTCCGGCTGCTGCAGCGGCGCTGCGACGGCATGTCGTCAAGCGTCCTGCGGCAACGGCTCACAGAGCTCCAAGAGGCTCGGCTCGCCGAGGTGCTGCGCGACGGCAGCTACACCCTCACCCCGCTCGGCCACGACGCCCGCGAGGCCCTCGGTCCGGTCATCGAGTGGTCGCTGCGGTGGGCTGCCGAGCTTGCCGACGCCCCGCCCACTGCCGCCGAGGATGCCGGCGACAGCCAGCGCAACCGGTTCTGACAGCGGTTCGCGCGCGAGACACCTCAAATTTTCGGCTCGTAACCACAGGACTGGAGACCACGGAGCATGACAGAGTTCCCCTCACAGGCGGCGCGAACCGCCGTCGCCGCTGCCCTGGCCGAGGATGAGTCGGGCCAGGACATCACCACCGCGTGGAGCGTTCCCGAAGGCCTGGCGGCCGTGGCCGAGATCCGCGCCCGGCAATGCGGCATAGCCGGCGGTCTCCCCGTGGTCGCCGAGGTCTTTGCCCAGGTCGACCCCGAGGTCACAGTGGAAGCGCTCGTCCCCGACGGCACCCGGCTGACCGGCGACGATGTCCTGGTGCGCCTGTCCGGCTCGGCGCGCAGCCTGATCACCGGGGAGCGAACGGCGCTGAACTTCCTGCAACGCATGTGCGGCATCGCGACGCTCACCGACCGCTACGTCCAGGCCGTGGCCGGAACCGAGGCGCGCATTCTGGACACCCGCAAGACGGCGCCGGGCCTGCGCGCCCTGGACAAGTACGCGGTGAGCGTCGGCGGCGGCCGCAACCACCGGCTCAACCTCGCGGCGATGGTGCTGCTCAAGGAGAACCACATCGCCGCGGCAGGCGGCGTCACCACCGCGATCGACGCGGTCCGGCGCGGGATGGCGCGCACCGGGCAGAAGGTGGAGACCGATGTCGAGGTGCAGACCGTGGCGCAGGCCGTTGAGGCCCTCGATGCCGGGGCCCGCTGGATCATGCTCGACAACATGCCAGTGGCCGACATCGAAATGGTCGTGAAAATCCGGGCCGAGCGTGCCGACGCCTCCCTGATCATGCTGGAGGCCTCGGGCACCGTCCGTCTGGACAGCGTCCGCGCCATCGCCGAGACGGGAGTCGACCTCATCTCGGTCGGCGCGTTGACGCACAGCGCGCCCGCGCTGGACCTGACGATGCTGCTGACGACCGACCCGGTGCCATGCCCGAGGTAGTGGTCATCGACGCGTGTCAACGGCAGGGCCGGGGCGGCAGCCCGACCGCTGGCGTCGTTCACCGACGAGGAGCGATGCCGCATTCCCGGGGAACTGGACACTTCGCACGCCGTCTTCATGCGTGCCACCGGAGTTGAGCGCAGCCGTCCCTCGTACTCGCTCCGGTTCTTCAGCCCGGGATCGTCATCCCGTCTTTGACCAGGGCTGGAGTTGTTTTTCGGGTCAGACCGTCGGAAGGACGCCGTCGATCATGATGCCTGGAGTTGTTTTTGGGCAGTCGGACTGGCCGTTCTGACGTCCTGGGCGTTCAGCCACCGGCGGTGACGTGCTCGCACACCCGGCGGGGCCGATAGCCGCCCGGGACGTCGGCGCCGATGGTGTCCCAGAACGCCGACGAGCCGTCAATGTGCCCGCCCAGCGTGTGCCAGACGTAGCCGGGGTTTTCCCTGCGCAGCGCCGCGAGACCGGCGGCGGCTAGGCCGCGGCGGCGGTAGGCCGGCAGGGTGTGCGGCTGCTCGACTCAGCCGATCCGGCACCGATGACATATCTGGTAGTCGACCTCGAACACGAACTCGTCCCGTACGGACGCGTCATCGGGGTCGTGGCCGCGTAGGTTCGCCGCGCGCATCCGCCAGCCGATCCGCTCGTTCGAGACGGTGTCCTGCCACGGCGTGGCCAGCCGGGGCACGACCGGCCAGCCGGCCCGGCGCGGCCACCGGCCTCCGGTCAACCGCAGGAGCAGCTCGCGCCACGGCTCACGCCCGGACACCCGGCCGAGCATCGCCGTGCTGGCGACCAGGTCCCGAATCTCGGCATCACGCGAGTTGGTGTCGGTCATCGGTTGCTCAGTCCTCGCCGGCGTCGGCTCGCGCCTGCCCGGCCTGCTCGACCAGCGCGTTGGTCAGGTCCCGCAGCCCGGCCACGACGTTCCAGTCCGGCCGGACCGCCGGGTTCAGGCCGCGGGCCTTGGCGTCCTCCCAGATCCGGTCGACGTAGTCGTACAGCGCCTGCCGGGCCTGGAGCTGCGCTGCCCGGCCAGCGGCGTCGAGCGCGGCCAGGCCTGCCGCGTCGCGTTCGGCAAAGGCGTCGATCAGCTCGATCGCCATGCCCTGGTGGTCCAGTTCGTCGTCCACATTGACCATGCCGGTAACCCTATGGCATCGGACCATCACGCGAGTGTGCGCGATCGTGAGAGCCGCAACGGCCGGTAGTCGTCGGTGTCGAGCTGGGCGAGTCGGCGTTAGCGCCGCGCGATCCGGACTCCCTCTACCCCTGCGTGGGCGTGAGGGCTGCCCAGACCTGGCTGGTGCCGATCGGGTCGATCGCGCGCAGGTTCACCGGCACGTCGAGCACGACCAGGCGCCAGATTGAGCACGGCGACGTGCACGTGCCGTACCCCTTGGGAGCGGGGCCTGTACGGTCATCGAAGGCGTCTGGTACTCCGTCGAGCCGACTGCGGCGGACACCCTGACCAGGTGGCCGGCGGCGCTCGTCCGAGATCAGGCCGACTGCTTGACCTTCTCGGCCAAGAACTCCTACATCCGTGATGGCCAGCGGAAGGCGTACCCGTCGTCAAACTCCACCCCACCCACCGAGCCCCGGCGATGAGTTAGTCCGAGCTTGTGACTCGCTCCACCACTCAGCCGGCAGCGGCGCAGTGTCAACGTGCTGGATGAACAGGTCACGGTCACCTTCGACCAGGGACTCCCACCAGGCGTTGAAATCGGTTCATATATTCCACGGCATCGAGCGCAGCGCGCCGGACGCCGGCAACACGATCGGGCAGTTGGCACGCGCCCGGTGGACAGCCGCGATGATCGCCAGCGGCGATCACTGCTTCGGTTCGTCGCCCAGTTGGTGCTCCAGCTTGACGACCTGCAGTCCGGCCGCCTTGGCGCGCATCGCCATCCCGGTGTCGTAGGTGACCATGGTCACCGGCCGCCCGGCGAGTAGCTCGGCGGACAACGCTCGATCGATGATTTCCTCGTCGGGGATGTCATGCCGCACGTGCCCGGGTGGGTCAAAGATGATCTGGACGCGGACCTCCCCCCGGGCCACCCCATCGCTGATTAGCCGCGTGAAGTCGCCGGGACGGAGCATCCCGCCGCCGTCAGGCATGCACACCACCCGGTCGAGGACCGCCGTTGTGTAGGTCGCTCGCCACCGGTTGTGGACCTTGCTGTGCTGCTTCAGTTTGTCGAGCTCGTCCACCACGATCATCGGAACCAGCAGGCAGATCGGGTCGTGGCGGGTACCGAGAGCAGGTGCCAGATCAATCTCCTCCAGCTTCTGCGGATGGTGCAGGTAGACGTTGGTGTCAAGCACGACCAGCCGGTCGACCCGCACCCGGTGCGCGGACGCCGAACCGAAAGGATGTCTCGTAACTGGGTGAAGGCGTTGCTGGTCAACGGTGTTGGTGTCATCCGGTGAGGATGATGTTGTGGAGGTGGGAGATGCCGGATGCGGTGTCGGTCAATGTGTGGGCGGCGCGGCGGTAGCCGCGCAGGATCTTGAAGGTTTTCATGCGGGCCAGGGCGTGTTCGACCTGCGCTCGGACGGTGCGGTGTTGCTTGTTGAGGTCGGTCTTCCAGTCGGGTAGTTCGCTGCCGTCGGTGGGTTTGCGGTACGGGATGATGACGTCGGGGTTGCCGCGGTAGGCGCCGTCGGCCATGACGGGCCGGCCGGCGAGTTTCTGGTCGATGCCCGAGGTGCGGTAGACGATGGTGTCGTTGCGGTTGCCGGGTTGCGGGTCGCCGAGGCCCACGACGAGGCGGGTGTGGGCGTCGATGGCGACCTGCAGGTTCGTGCTGTAGCGGTAGTTCTTGCTCGGGGCGGCCAGCCGGTGGTCCCGGGTCGGGATGAGGGTGCCGTCGACGATGGTGATCTGGTCGACCCGCCGTCGGCGTACCGGGGCCAGCCCGAGCAGTGGGCCGAGGGTGTCGATGACCCGGTGCGCGGCGGAGTGCGACACCCCGAACAGCGGGCCGATCTGGCGCATGGTCAGGTTCGTGCGCCAGTACGCGGCGACCAGCAACACCCGATCGGCGAGGTCGAGAGACCACTGCCGGCCCGGCCGGCCATCGGCGATCGCGTCCCCGCCACGCTCGGCGACCAGACAGACCAGCCTACGGAACTGGGCGGGTTGCAGCCCGGCGAACGGGAAGATCCACTCCGAGCGGGACGCCGTGATCACCTGCACACAAACATGATCCACCATGGACCATCTACCGAGTTACGAGACGTCCCCTGCCCGCGGCTGCAGAGTGCAGGGCGGCGTGCGGCTGCAGACCCTGGCCGACGTGATCGCCCACCTCGACCACGTGCGGGCGCCGGCGTTGATGGACGCCACCGAGATCCGCGTCCGCCGGCCGACAGCGAAGCGGGCCGGACAGGGACAGTTCATCTCCGGCAAGTCGCGCACCAACGCCGTCAAGGCTCTCGTCATCACCGACGTCCAGGGGCGGCTGCTGTTCTGCGGCGCCACCGTGCGCGGCAGCACCGCCGACATCACCCAGGCCCACCAGGCCGGCCTCGTGGACTGGCTGAACCACACCAACGGGGTGCAGATCCTCACCGACGCCGGCTACCAAGGCCTCGGCGCCCAAACCCGAGGACAGGTGATCACCCCCACCCTGCGCCACCACAAGAAGGCCCTCGAGCGCATGCCCGGCATCGCCGAACTGCGCCAGGCCCAACGCCGCGAACACGCCCAGCGCCGAGTCCGCGTCGAACACGGCATCGCCCACCTGAAGAACTGGCGCAGCCTCGCCCGCCATCACGGCCGCCGCGAGATCACGACGCCACGATCCGCGCCGTCGCCGGCCTACTGTCCGACCCTCAACACACCGACCGCGGTAGGCCCATCGCCGCCCTCACCGCCGGCCCGGTGATGTAACCCCCGGCCAAGCCCGGAGCACCTCCTACGCCATCCACAACCATGCACGAGGTCGTTAGCCGATGGGCAGGGTCGACTCGCGAATCACGACGCGACCGGGGAACTCCTCCGAGCTGGGAACGGCACCATCGATAGCCGCGAAAAGCCGTTGGCCGGCCACCGCGCCGAGGTGTTTCAGGTTCATGTCGATGCTGGTCACGCGCGGACGAGCGTGGGCGGCAATCGCCTCCCAGTTGTCGAAGCCGATCACCGAGATCGCGCGGGGCACGTCACGTCCGACGTCGCGCAGCGTCTCCAGCACGCCGCGGGCAATCTGGTCGCTGCCGCAGAAGATGCCGTCGACCTCGGGATGTTGCTCGACGACCATCCGTGCTGCGGCCCGCCCCCAGGACTCGTCCCACGACCCGAAGTACGGCCGGTCGCCGACCATGCTCAGGCCCGCGGCGGCGAGCGTCGCCGCCGCGCCGGCGGCACGGTCCCGGGCCGCCTGGAACCCGGCCTCACCGGTGATGTGGGCGATGCTGCGCCGGCCACACGCCAGCAGATGTTCGATGGCAAGCCGTCCACCGCCCACGTTGTCGACCGTGATCGAGATATCGGCCGGATCCGCGGACGGGGCGTAGACATAGACGACCGGTACGGGGATGTTGCCGGCCAGTGGCGGGCGGGGGTCGGTGCGGGAGCCGACGACTATCAGGCCGTCCACCCGCCGGGACAGCAGCGCCTGTACGTGGTGCTTCTCCCGGATCGCGTCACCGCGCGCATCGCACAGGAAGACCGAGACCTGACCCGCCCCGAAGGCGTCCTCCGCGCCCATGAGGATGGGAATCGAGAAGCGCCCCTCCAGGTCGCTTGTCAACAGGCCGACCGTCCCAGTCCGGCCACTGAGCAGTCCGCGGGCCAGGGCGTTCGGCGCGAAGGACAGCAACTCCGCCGCCTCCAGCACCCGAACCCTGGTGGCCGCCCTCACCTCGCCTCGCCCGTTGATGGCCTTGGACGCGGTGGCAACCGACACTCCGGCGAGCCTGGCCACATCGGTGAGCCTGGGCGGGCGGTTGGCGGGGACCGCGGACTCGGTGGTCATGCGATGCTTCCTCCCAGCGACCGTCACAGGCAGGGTGCTCGTCGATGAGCTGCTGACCGCGGAGCCGGGCAGCCCTCAAAACAGTCAGCCCTTGGTGGAAACACATCCTAAAATGTTTTCAGCGGTGTTCCGGCATGGTTACGGCCCCGTCGCACCTTCAGCCCGTCTCGTGCGGAGCGCTCACCGGGATCCAGACGCGCATCGTCGACGGCCCGCGATTGGCCCAGGCGCGGTACTCCACCAGCGGCACCGTGTAGATTTCCTCGCCGACCACCCCCGCCGACCCGGCAGCGTCGGTGTGGTAGGGCCATTCGTGATCCCGCAGCCGTACCCGCCGGCAGCTCACCGTGACCCTGCCGTCGACCACCCTGGGCGGCTGGCTGGTGTCGACGCGAAGCTCGTCGACGTTCTCGACACCCGGGACGTCCACGGACTCCAGAGCGAGCACGAGCGGACCGTGCTCCACGGCGACACAGCCACGGATCGCGTCGATGCGAGGATCCGGGTAGGTGAACCGAGGTGCCACCGGCAGAGCCAGCAGGACCTCGTCGCCTCGCCGCCACCTCCGCCGCTCGGTGACCATGCCCGGGCCGACCGGCCGGGTCGCCCCGTCGACGGTCACCGTGCCACCCTGGCCCGCCCAGCCCGGCACCCGCAACGACAGCGACCAGGGGTCGTCGTGGTCACTGTCGATCCGCACCCGGACCTCCCCGCCATGGGGGTAATCGGTGGCAATGGTGAGGCACAGGTACCGCCCGTCGGCCCGGCGATGCTCGACGGTGCCAGGCATGTACTGGTGAAGCTGGAGGCCCTCGTCGTCGGACGTGGCGACATACGCCGTCAAGCTGGCCAGGCTGCGGGCAACGTTGGTCGGACAGCAGGAAACCTCGAACCAGGGAGCCCGCATCGACGCCGCCGCGCGAAGGCTCGGCCGGTCGACGTCGGTGGGGGTGCCGAGCTCACGACGGTGCAGGGTGTTGGTGTAGAAGAAGCTCCGCCCGTCGGCCGACGGCGAGGTCGACACCACGTTCAGCAGCGTCCTGTCGATGAGATCGGCGTACCGGGAATCGCCGTCGGCGAGCAGTAGCCGCCACGCGAGCATCACCGAGCCGACCCCGGCGCAGGTCTCGGAGTAGGCGCGGTCGGAGGGCAGCATCCAGTCCTCGCCAAACGCTTCGTCCTGGTGGCGGGAGCCCTGTCCCCCGGTGACGTACGTGCGCCGCGCCACCGTGTTCTCCCACTGGGCGCGGACCGCGTCCAGCAGGATGACGTCCTTCAGCTCGACGGCGACGTCAACGGCGCCGGCGGCGAGGTAGTTTGCCCTTACCGCGTGCCCACGCAGAACGGTCGCCTCCCGGACGGGCAGGTCGTCCTGGAAGTACTCCCGGCCGAACTCCACATCACTGAGCCGGCCGTGGCCCCGCCGGTCGACGAAGCGAGCAGCCTGGGCCAGGTAGCGGTCATCACCGGTGGCCCGGGCGAACTCCACCAGAGCTGTCTCGATCAACGGATGCCCGCAGATGCTGTCGATGCCGTCGGGCCCGAATGTCTCGCACACGTTGTCGGCGGCACGGCGGGCGACCTCGCGAAGCCCGTCGTCCGCGTCCGGCCGGGTCCGGATGCGGGCGACCGCCGCCTGCAGAAGATGACCGACGCAGTAGAGCTCGTGGCCCCACTCCAGGTCAGACCACCGCGGTGCCTGCCCTGACCGGCCGAACCTGGTGTTGAGATAACCGTCGGGCTCCTGCGCCCCGGCCACCCGCAGCACTATGGCCCGGAACCTGGACTCAAGACCGGCATCGCCGGTCCGGCCGATCTCCCACGCCAAGGCTTCGAGGAACTTGTAGACTTCCGAATCGGAGAACTCGCGCCCGCGGCGCTGCCGGGAAGGTTCACCCCGCACAACAAGGTCGAAGTTCCGGATCCAGCCTTCCCGTTCGAGCCAGTGCCCGATGTGCTCGAGGGTGGCGGCGCTGTTGATCGACTGCCGCTCTGCCCAGAAACCGCCGGAGAGCCGGAATCCGGTCAACCCCAATGGTCGATACCGGCCGCGGATCGGCAGGACAGGTGCGGCGATCGGTGCGGTGCCGCTCATGCTCACCCCTTCAGCGCGCCGGACATGAAGCCGCGCACGTAGTGTCGTTGAAGCATCAGGAACAGAACGATGCACGGCAGGGCGAGAACGACGACGCCCGCTTCGGTCGCCCCGTAGTCGACGACACCCTGGACCTGACCGCGCAGATTGGACACCGCGAGCGGAAGGGTCATGCGTTCGCTGTCGTTGATGAGGATCAGCGGCGCCACGAAGTCGTTCCAGGCGGCGAGGAACGCGAACAGGCCGACGGTGATCAGACCCGGCTTCACCGCAGGCAGCAACACTCGCCACAGTGCGCTGAACGACGAGCACCCGTCGACCAGCGCTGCCTCATCGAGCTCGCGCGGCACCGCCTCGAAGGAGATGCGCATCAGAAAGGTGGAGAACGGCAACTGGAACATCGTGAGCACGAGGGCCACGCCAACCAGGGAGTTCTGCAGCCCTACCTGATTGAGCAGCACGTAGAGCGGGATCAGCAACGTCGCGTAAGGAACCATCAGGATGGCAAGCGTGACCAGGAACAGCAGGTTCTTGCCGGGAAAGCGGAACCGCGCGAACGCGTAACCGCCGAAGAGGGAGACCAGCAGCGTCAGGGCGACCGTGAGCAAAGAGACGAACGCCGAGTTCGCGAGGTAGCGCCAGATGCCGGCCTGATAGTGAGCCAACGTCTGGTAGTTGCCGAACCCCCAGCCCTCCACCTGGTTCGTGCCGGCTTGCGGGGCGACCGAGGCTACCGCCGTCCAGATGAGCGGAGCCAGGAAGATGAGTCCCAGGGCTCCGGTGAATACCCAGTACGGCGTGCGCAGGGCGACACCGGCGATGGTGACGCCGTTCGATCGGCGGGGCACGGCCGCCTCGGCGACGCGGCACCGCGGTGGTCGGCCGGCAGCGGTCGAGCTGGAACGGGAAACAACGGCCATCGGCGTCAACTCTCCTCGGACCGGAAGGCACGCAGCTGCAGCGCATTGACGAAGATCAGGGCCACCAGCACGATGAGGGAGAGCGCCGCCGCGACACCGAGGTCGTTCTGCCCTTGGAACGCCACCATGTAGATGAGCTGGACAATGGTGATCGTGCTATTGTCCGGGCCGCCCTTGGTGAGGATGTAGAACTGCTCGAAGGCGAGCAGCGAGCCGGTCACGCAGAGCACGGTCGTCAGTGCCAGCGTCGGGCGTAGCAGCGGCAGGGTGACCATCCGGAAGATCTGCCATCGGCTGGCACCGTCCGAACGGGCGGCCTCGAACACATCCGCCGGTATGCCCTGCAGGCCGACGAGCATGAGCACCATGTAGAAGCCGGCGTAGCGCCACACGATGAGGAAGGTCGTGGAGAAGAGTGCCGCGTTCGGTGAACCGAGGAAGGTGAAGCCCAGGGCATCCATCACGGGTGCCAGCGGGCTCGCGTACGGTGAATAGAGCACATAGAACAACAGGGACGCCGAAGCCAGCCCGAGGGCGCTGGGAATCAGGAACGACGCACGCAGCAGGTTGTTCCAGCGTCCCGACTCCTGGATTAGCAGGGCCAGTCCCAACCCGAGAGCCAGCAGCAGCACGGTCGCGAGAAGGGTGTACTTGACGGTGAACACCACCGAGTCGGCGAAGAAGCGGTGGTTGATCGCCTTCACGAAGTTGTCCGGGGCATTGACTCCCTGGTCGCCGGTCAGCAGCGGCCACCTCGACACCGCCATCCTGATGACGAGCAGCAGCGGCACAGCGAACAGCGCCACGACGAACACCGCGGTCGGTGCCGCGTAGAGCCAGCCGAGCAGGCCCTGGCGGCCACCGGGACGGACGCGGCCACGGATCGCCGCACTGGGCGAGCGAGACGGCGTCGTGACTCTCATGGGAACCTCTCGTACTCGGCGGGGTGGGCGGTCGACGCATCCGGGTCGTGTCCCGCCGCAGCGGGTGCCAACCCCGAAGCAGCCGCTGGCCGGCACCCGCCCCCCGCGCGGTGGACGTCTACTGCTTGAGCACGGCGGTGATCTCGGCGTTGTCCTTCCGCAGGTCGCCGCTGCCGTTGAGCACCTGGTTACGGACGAGGGTCAGCCACGGGCTGTTCGGCGCGTTGAACGCCTGCTGGAAGTTCAGCGCGACGGGAGTGTCACCCTTGCCGGCCACCTCGTTGATGGTCACCAGCCGCGGGTCCTCGGCGGCGTACTTGTTGGTCGCGAGGTCAGCGCGCGACACCACGTCCTTGTTCTTCGCCAGCACCTCGACCTGGGCGTCCTCGGACATCATCCAGCTCAGGAAGTTCCAGGCCTGCGCCGCCTTCTTCGAGTCCTTGGAAACACCGATGCCGTCACCACCGACAAAGGTGGAGGCCCCACCGTCGGGGCCGGGAATACCGGCGACACCGACGTCGAACGGGGTCGAGGAGAGCAGCGTCGCCGGGTAGAACATCAGACCGACCTTGCCCTCGGTGAATCCGGCGGTCCAGGTGGGGCCGGTCTCGCCGGCCGAGGAGGGCAGCACGGCGCCGGACGTCCACAGGTCCCGCCAGGTGTGGTAGACCTTCTGGGCGGTGTCGTCGGCGAGCTTGGACTCAGTGCCGTCCCCGTTCAGCACCTCACCGCCGCCAGCCCAGATGGCGGGGAACCAGGTGAAGACTAGGCATCCGCCGCAGTTCAAACCGGCCGCCGTGCCGTACACGCCGTCTTTCTTCAATGCCTGGACCGCCTTGGCGGCGGAGGCGTACTCCTGGAGGGTTGCCGGGGCCTTCTCCGGGTCCAGCCCGGCGTCCCGGAACAGTTGCTTGTTCCAGAACAGCATCGACAGGTCCAGCACGAAGGGCAGGACGTGCTCCTTGCCGTCGAGCGTCCCGGCCGAGAGGTGCCCCTTGTTGATGGAGCCCTTGAAGCCAAGGCCGTTGATGTTGGTGCTCAAGTCCTGGAACAGTCCCTGGTTCACCCAGCTCGGCACGTAGACGATGTCCGCGGCGAAGAGGTCCGGAAGAGCCCTCGAGCCCGCAGCCGCACCGACCTTCGCGACGTAGTCGTCATTGGGAACGACGGTCAGCTTGACCTTGTTCTGGTGGCTGGAGTTGTAGGCGTCGACGAGCAGCTTCGCCTGCTTCTCCAATGGTGCGCGGGTCCACAGGGTGAGCTCGGTGCCGTCATCGATGCCGTTGGGTCCAGCCTCGGCCGCGCTCGAGCCGCCCGGGTCGTCGCTGCTGCACGCGGCCGCGCCGACAGCCAGCGCCGCCACGAGGACTCCTGCCAACGAACGTAGGGCAGAACGCCTGCCCAAGGTCTCTCTCATGACTCTTCTCCTAGGGTTCATCCTTCGAAGGGAGTTGCTGAGCTTCCGCGAGCCGACGCGTGTTCGTTCTCGACGAGGCGGGACCGGAGCCGCTGCGCCAGCCGGTAGCAGGTGTTGATCCAGCGGACGCGTTCGGCGAACCATGACTGACCGGCCACGGCATGCGGCACGGACCGCGACTGTCCACCCAGGTGATGACGCCCGTATCGTCGACGGCGGGGTCCACACTGGCTATGAGGGGTGTCGAAGGCGCATCTACCTTGCACCGTTTCCGTGAGCGATGCCCGCTACGTCCTCATCGCCGCCGCCTCCCGCTGGTCCGGCGCGGCTCGTGCATCACGTCGTGACCGCCGCGGCCAAGGTGGTGCGTATCACTTCCTGCCGCCAGCCTGTCGCACGAAAACGATTTCGGCAAGGTGTCGGGGCAGCAGGTCCGAGCTGCCCTCACGATGACCCGATCGCCCCGGTCTGCGTACGGCACCACCGGTCTTGAGGGCGGGCAACTAACCACCAGGGGTCGTGAAAAGGCTACGAAAGCGTTTCGGCGTCGGGCACCGGCGCGGTGGCGAGCGCCGCGTTGCGGGGCATCTACATGCAGGCCGGCGGTGTCTTCCTGCAACCGATCCTGGCGTTGCTGGAGCAGAAGAAACTGCTCAAGCCGACGGGCCAGCAGGGCCACATCACAATCGTCTCCAACGACGACATCCCGCAGGAGCTCGATGCCCTCCACAAGGGCCACATCGACGCGGCGGCCTCCCAGCCTGCCGACCTCTACGCCAAGTACACCCTCTACTACGCCAAGGCCGCGGCCGAGGGCAAGCCCTTCAACCCGGGCGAGACCGACTACGGCTCCACCATCGTCAAGATCCCGAACGGCGGGGAGGACCAGCTTCCCGCGCCGCTGGTGACCAAGGAAACGTGGACAAGTCCCTCTGGGGCGACAACGGCGGCTGACAGCCAGCAGGCCCGTCGGTCACGTCGAGGGGCGGACAGGCCCCGCCCCTCGACACCGCACCCGCCCCGGCCATCGGTGCCGGCAATCTGGCCCCGGTTGCCGAGGCAACCGGCATCAGCAAACGATTCGGCGCGACCATCGCACTGCGCGACGCCCGGTAGCTGATGGAGAAGTGTGCGCCGTGCCAAAAGAGCCTATGTTCGATACTGAACAAGACCTGCTCATCGCGGACGTCGCTGACCCATATCGCCGGTCACGGCTGCGGCCTGGGCGCACGACGCTGGGTCGTCGAGCAGACCATCGCCCTGCTGCACTGGTTCCGCCGCCTGCGCATCCGCTGGGAGATCCGCGACGACATCCAAGAAGCCTTCCTCACCCTCGCCTGCGCCATCATCTGCTGGCAGCGGGCCTGTCTCGCTGACGGCACCCCTCTTGTCAACCTGCCGGCAGCAGAGAGGTCTCCGTATCTTTGATCATGTGCGGTAGACGACGTCGGACAGGCGCCCCTTCAGGCAGCGCATGGCTTCCTGGTGGGTTTTGCCTGCGGCTCGTTTTCGCCGGGGTGGTTCACCGAGCCACGCTAGCGACACGATCTTCCTTCATATGAGGAAACGAAGATCTTGGATCAAGAGCCGCCCTAAAGATGGACGGCCGCTCGGCCATGCGCCGCGCGGCCGGGAGGTCCACACCGGTGAGAAGTAGGTGGCGTGCCGAACCACCACTGACGGGTCTGGGGCTACTTACGCTGCCCGCATGACCAATCTCGCCAAGCTCGCGGCTACCGCCACCGAACATGCCCAGAAAAACCAGATGACACTCGTGCCCACCGCACCACAGCGCGACTTCGGCCCAGAAGTGTGCATCGATCCCAACCGATTGGGCCTCCCCTCATTCCTTGACCTGGCAACCAAGATCGGAGGTGGCGTGCTGTATCTGGACGCTAACCCATTCAATCCTGAGGCCGGATCAGATCTTGGCGAGCTACCCGAGGATCTGACCAGACACAAAGGAGAAGTTGGTTTTGTCCGACTCGCGTTCGCAGCAAACGGCATCGTTCACTTCTGGGAGCGCAGCACTCCCTGGTACGAGGAGGCGGAGGCACTCAAGGACGCAGCCTCGGCACGCCTGCCCCGGCAAGGGCTCTACGCCCACGACACCGACAGTGATCAAGACGACCGGCTCGACGAAGAGACACAGAAGCGTCTCGCTAACGAGCTGGCGGAGAAACTCCTAGCCAATCCAGAATTTCGGGCGGCGAAGATTGGCCCTCGGCAGCGCATCGGGCAGATGGCCATCCCCGAGGGCACCCACCGTCACGTCGGCTGGGAGGCGCTACGCATGGCCAGCGAACGAGCTGAAGACATGGCCAGGTCGCGATACGCCGAGCTCGTTACCCGCCTGGACGAGCTGGCCCCGCAGTTGCTCTCGGACGCCACCTACCAGCACGCCAGCTCGCCCGGTGCCCGCAAGCAGGCCGCTGAGCAGTTCCTCATCCCCCACGGCGACGGCTTTCCTCCGCCAGCCTATGTACGCGACGAGCTGTACGCGCGAGCCCAGAAGCTCCTCAAAACCAAGGGCGCCACCAACCTGTTCTAGCCTTGACCCAGAGTCAGTCTGTACACGCGGCGCCCTGTTCGAGCGGACCAGCCGCAAGGTACGACTCACCCCGCTCGGCGAGCGGCTTCGCGACCGGCTTCACACGGGCTACGGCGAGATCATGGCAGGCATCGACGAGGCCACCGCCACCGCTCGCGGGCAGACCGGCACCCTGACCGTCAGCACGTTCCACATCCATCACCAGGAGATCACGGCCGTGCTCGACATGTTCCGGCAGCGGCATCCGAAGTGTGAGCTGCGCATGCGCGAGACTCTCGTGGCCGACCCGTTCGGCGGACTGCGCGCCGGCCGGATCGACGTCGCAGTCACCAGAACCCGTACGCTGAGCGCGGCTGCGTTGCTGACCAAGGTTTACGGGGGCACGATGAGTGATTCTCAGCGCTCGTCGCAGGACGGTCCGCCATCGCTACCGCCTACTTCGCACAGCTGATCGGGGTACCGTTCATCGCTGTCGTTCCGGGCAAGACGTCACCGGCGAAGCGGGAAGAAATCGAGCGGTACGGTGGCACCTGCCACCCGTTCGATCCTCCGGCGGCAATCTACAACGAGGCTGCCCGGCTTGCCGCCGAGCTCGGCGGGCACTACCTCGACCATCTCACCGGGCTGTACGGCACCTACCTGTTCGATGACCTGACCTAACGTCGCAGAGCCGCCACGCCCGCCACGACGGCAGCCAGCTCGCCGCGCGAGGAGACGCCGAGTTTGGGGTAGGCGTTGTAGAGGTGGTAGCCGACGGTTCGAGGGCTGAGGAACAGCTGAGTGCCGATGTCCCTGTTGCTGCTGCCCTTGGCGGCGAGGAGGACCACCTGCAGTTCCTGAGCGGTGAGGCGGGCCAACGCGTCGGCGTCCTCGATGCGGGAGGGCCGGCTCTCGCCCGTGGCGCGCAATTCGGCGCCCGAGCGTGCGGCCCAGGGCTCGGCGCCCAGCCGTTCGAAGGTCTGCAAAGCAGCTCTCAACATGGTGCGGGCCTCGGTCCGCCGGTGCTGTCTGCGCAGCCATTCGCCGTACAGCAGCTGCGTGCGGGCCCGCTCGAACGGTGGGTCCGCGTCATGGTGGTGCAGGTCAACGGCGCGGATCCAGGTTTGCTCAGCGCCGTCGAGCAATGCCTGGCAGCGGGCGGCGATCGCCCGTGCCCACGGGTGTGCGATGTGATCGGCCCAATCGGCGTACTGGCCGGCGGCCCGCCGCCCGAGCTCGGGCTGACCCGCCCGGACCGCCGCTTCGACGAGGTCGGGCAGGCTGTGTACGGTCACCAACCTGTTGGTGCTCTCCGCCACCGGTAGGAGTTTCTCCAGCGCGGCTTCGTGCCTGCCCATGCCGAGATCGAGCAGGGCCGTAATGGCCGTGGCCCGCGAGTGGCTTGGCGCGGCACCGTGGGCCGCCATGTCGCTCGCGAACCGCCCGCACTCCGCTTCGTTGCCCTCGATCGCGCAAAGGTGGGCGAGCAGCGCCCAGTGGAACACCAGTTCGCGGCTGTGGCCGATGTCCTCGGCGATGCGGGCGCCCTCGTTGGCGCTGATCCTCGCGTCCTGGTGCGCGCCGAGCCAGAGCTGGGTGCGGGCGAGCAGCATCAGCGCGCGCGGCAGTACACCGATCGCGCCTTGGGCCCGGCTCTCGCGCTCCAGCGCGACGGCTCGGCGGTGCGCGGCGGCGTAGTCGCCGAGCAGGATCTCCCACCAGGCGATCTTGGCGTCCGTCCGGAGGCCGGTTGGATCGCCGGTCAGGTCCCGGTCGAGCAGCAAGCGGATGGCCCGCGCCGCGTCGGCCGCGCCGCCCTCCGCTGCGGTGAGCGCGCCGATGTGGACCGCTACCGCCTCGATGCGGGCCGCATCCGGCAGGCGCAGCCGTCGTGCCTGGTCGGCCACCGTTCGCACCGCCGGAAAGTCTCCGGCGCTCCAGGCCGTCTCGATGGCCGCGAAGAGCAGGCCGGTGGCGAGGTCGGGCGCCCGCTCGGCGACGGCGTCGGCCGCCTCGGCCAGGAGCTGACGTGCGGAGGTCGCGCTGCTGCGCTCGTCGGCAAGGCCGGCGCTGATCCTGGCCATCTCGGCTGTGGTGAGCGGGTCGGCGACCAGGTCGGTGGCGTCGTGGGCGAGACCGGCCGCACGTTCGTGTTGTCCCGCGTCGGAGGCCGCCTTGGCCGCGGCGGCCAGGCGACGCCCGCGCTTGCGTTGGTCGACGCTGATCTTGGCGGCGCGTTCGTAGGCGGCGGCGACTGCGGCGTCTCCACCGCGACGTCGCGCGCTTTCCGCGCTGCGTTCGAGTTCGGCCGCCACGCGCTCGTCCGGTCCGGTGGTCGCCTCGGCCAGATGCCAGGCCCGCCGGTCGCCGTCGAGCACGTCGGCGAGGGCCCGGTGCGCGGCCAGGCGGCCGCTCACGGTGGCGCCACGGTAGGCGGCCGTTCTGATCAGAGGGTGCCGGAACACCAGGCGGTCACCCGCCATGCCCAGCAGCCGTTGCCGCTCGGCGGGCTCCAGATCGGCCACGTCCGCGCCGAGCAGCTTCGCCGCCGCGAACACGCTCGCCGGATCGCCGTCGGCGGCGGCGGCCACCAGCAGCAGCGTCTGGGTCGCCTCCGGCAAGCTGGCGATGCGGTCGGCGAAGGTCTGCTGGATGCGGCTGAACATGGAGGTCGCGCGCATGCCGTACGGCTCCGCGGCGAGTTGACCCTCCCGTTGGGCCGAGGGCAGTTCCAGCAGGGCCAGCGGGTTGCCCTCGGCCTCGTGGAGAATTTGCTCCCGGACCTGCGCGGGCAGGTCGGCCGCCTCCTCGGCGAGCAGGAGTGCCGAGGCCTCTGGTGGCAGGCCCGTCAGCGTCAGCTCGGGCACCCCGGGAGCGGGGAACGCCGGAGCGTGCACCTCACGGGCGGCGAACAGCATGACGACGCCTTCGGCCTCCAGCCGCCGGGCGGCGAACAGCAGCGCGTCCGCCGAGGCGTGATCAAGCCAGTGCGCATCGTCGACGACGCACAGCACCGGCCGCTCCTCCGCCAGGTCGGCGAGCAGTGTCAGCACGCCCATGCCCACCAGGAAGCGGTCTCCTTCCGCCGGATCGGCCAAGCCCAGCGCGGCCCTCAGCGCCCGCGCCTGCCCGTCCGGCAGCCCGTCGATCCGCTCGACTGTGCTTTTGAGCAGTAGGTGCAGGCCCGCGAACGGCAGTTGACGTTCCGTCTCGATCCCGGCTCCACGGATGACCCGCAGGTCGGCGGCGGCCCCGACCGCGTGGTCGAGCAGGGCGGTCTTGCCGATCCCGGCCTCACCCCGGAGAAGGAGTGCACCGCTCGCGCCGCCGCGGGCGCCCTTCAACAGCCGGTCGATGGCGGCTATTTCAGCAGCGCGTCCGTGGAGCATGCCCGGAGCGTACCGTTCGGTCGGGTCACGGGATCAGTACCACCTTGCCGGTTGTGACCCGGGATTCCAACTCGGCGTGTACGGCTGCGGCGTCCGCGAGCGGAACGCGCTGCATGAGCGGAGTCATCAGACCGTCGCGCACCGCGGTGAGGGCGCGCTCCTCCAGCATCCGTACGCCGCCCGGCCGCTTCGCCAGGCCCGATCCGGGCGCGGCGCGCCAGCTCAGCGCGCGTTCGTACAGCTCGCGCGCCGACACCTCGGCGGGCTGCCCGCTCAGCCAGCCGTAGACGACCACGCCGCCGCCGTAACCGAGCAGGTCCACGGCCTGCCGGCCGAGGTCGCCGCCGATCCCGTCGAGCACCAGGGTGACGTGCCGTCCGTCCAGCTCCGCAGTGACCCGTTGCGCCCAGTCGGGCTGGCTGTGGTTCACGGTGAAGGTGGCGCCCAGCCTGCGGGCGATGGCGGTCTTGGCGACGCCGCCCACCGCACCGACAACTGTCGCGCCCGTGCGCGCCACCATCTGGACCAGCATGCCGCCGACACCACCTGCCGCACCGAGCACCAACACCACGTCCTCCGGGGTCACCCGGGCCACGTCCAGGACGCCCAGCGCGGCCCGCCCCGTGACGATCGCCGCCACGGCGGCCTCCTCCGGCAGGCCGTCCGGAATCTCGTGTAGGGCGGCGACCTCACGCACCGCCAGCTCGGCGTAGCCGCCGCTCGCCAGCCCCAGGCAGGTAACGACCCGCCGGCCCAGCCAGCCGGCCGGCACCCCCTCACCGAGGGCCTCGACCACGCCCGCCACCTCCCGGCCAGGGGTCATCGGCAGTTCGGGCAGCCACCGGTAGGTGCCGGCCCGGACGGCGAGGTCGAGCCGGGAGACCCCGGCGGCGCTCACCTTGACCCGCACCTGTCCGGGACCCGGTCGGGGCTCGGCGACGTCCTCCTGGTAGAGCAGCTCCCGTGCGCCGCCGAACCGGTACTGCCGGGTCGCCCGCATCGCTCAGCTCCCGTACGGGTGCTCGGCCCGGGCGCTCTTCAGCGCGCGTCCCCACCACAGCAACTGGTTCATCAGCCTCTCGGCGGCGCGCCCGGGCCCCGCCGGGTCAAGGTGTCGGCCGTCGTCGTCGAACTGGTTCCAGGGATTGGTGAAACTGATCGTGTCCCTGATCGTGACCGCGTGCAGTTCGGCGAATACGCCACGCAGCGCCTGGATCGCGTGCTGGCCGCCGGACGTCGAACCGTAGGAGACGAAGCCCACGGGCTTGGCCTGCCACTCCGAGTAGTGCCAGTCGATGACGTTCTTGACCGGGGCGGGAAAGCTGCGGTTGTACTCCGGCGTCACGAACACGAACGCGTCGGCCGTCTGCAGCCGTCGCGCCAGATCGGACGTCTGGGGCGCGGGAGGCACGCTCGCCGGCAGCACCATCGGCAGGTCGACCTCGGCCAGATCGATCACGTCGATCTGCGCACCGTCATGCGCCTTCGCCTGAGCGATGAACCAGTCGGCCACGACCGGACCGAACCGGCCTTCCCTGGTACTGCCGACAATGACCGCCACGTTCAGCATGTTGGCTCTCCTCATTCGGGGACGATGTTGACGAGGACGACGCTAGAAGGGATGGCGGGTCGCCTCCTCTGTCGAACGACTGGGTTTCCCCGACCGGGTTCGGTGGCCGGTCACCGGGTCGCTCGGGCCCAGTCACTTGACAGAGGCCCGTACGGGCCGGCCGTTCCTAGCGTTGACCTCATGAACAACAACATCACCGCCAGGCTCCAGTTCACCTTCGATGTGCCCTGCGTTTGGTCGTACTTCGCCTTCGCCCGGCTCCGGCGGGCACTGGCGCGCTTCCGCGCCGACGGCGGGCGGGCCGAGGTCGTGTTCCGTCCCTTCCAGCTGGCTCCGGACGCGACGGTGGCGGGAGAGCTCAAGACGGACGTGCTCCGCCGCGCCTTCGGCGGTGACATCGAGGAGACCGTGGCCGAGATCACCGCCCTGGCAGCGCAGGAGGGACTGCTGTTCCGGCATCACAAGGCGATTTTTTCCAACACCTTCGAGGCACACCGCCTCATTGCCCTGGCCAGCCGGCAAGGGCTGGGCGAGGAGATGGTCGAGCGGCTGTTCCGCGCCCACCACACCGACGAACTCAACATCGCCGACGTGGACACGCTCAAGCGGCTCGCCGCCGAGGTCGGCGTCCACTGGAGCGACGACGACGACGACGAGACCCGCGCGGAACTTGACCGGGTGCGGCGCTCGGGCGTTCGCGGCGTGCCGGTGTTGCAGTTCGCCGACCGTCCGGCGATGACCGGCGAGCAGTCCGAACAGGACCTTTTCGCCGCGCTTGCCAAGGCATGACATCCCAACGCGAGAAAGTGGTGCGGAGATGAACGAACGGCCCGCCGTTTACCAGGTCCCAGCCGACGAGCGCGACGTGCGCGAGCTGGAGCAGCTGGTCGCGCAGATCGAGATTGGCTTCAACCACAAGAATCCCGCCGTGCTCGACGGCCGATTCACCGACGACGCGGTACTGGTCGTACCCGACGGAACGGTATTGCGCGGCTGGGATGACCTGTTCGCCTACCACACCGCGCGGTTGACGGGACCCGTCAAGGAATGGACAACCCGAATCGCCGTGACGGCCGTACTGCCCTTGCGCACCGACGTCGCCGTCGTCCACGTCAGGCAGGACACGTCGACCCCGCAGGGCACCTTCGGCAACCACGGCACCATCGTGGCGGTCAAGAAGGACGAAGCCTGGTGGATCGCCGCCATGCAGAACACCAATGTGGCGTGAGAAGCCGGCTGGGCTCAGGAGGCGGCGCGCAGTGTGGTCCGCAGTGGCCACGACGACTTCCTGCACCGCCGGACCGAGATCACACACGGGTTGGGTGGGCGGTGATGCACATCCTGCCCACCGACGACGACCCTGACACGGTGTCGGGGTACGGCGTGAAGTGCGGAGGTAGATACGAACACCTGCTGCGCCGCGCGCACGCGTCCGCTGTCGTGCAGTTCGAGCCCGGCGACCCGGAATGGAGTGTCGAAATACACCGTCATCGTCGCCACCCCTCAGCCTGCCGGTTGGCGGTGAACGGCTCGCGCCATGGCCGTCCGTCAAGGGTGGTGCTGATCGGGGTGTTCAGCAGCGCGGGTGTGGCGTGGTGCTGAAGGCTGACAGGCGGCGGCTGCGGCAACAGCTCAGGGGTAGCCTGCCGTCATGGCGAGCGCCGAACTGGATGAGTTGATCGTCGCGGACGCCGAGGCGCTGCGTGCGTGGTTGTCGGCCAACCACGCCACGTCGCCCGGCGTCTGGCTCGCCCTGACCAGAAAGGGCGGCACAGTCCCCACGCTGACCTGGCAGCAGGCTCTGCTCCCCGCGCACGCGGGGGTGATCCGGTTGGTCCTCTCCTTCGCGTCACCCTGAACCGCTGCTCCCCGCGCACGCGGGGATGGTCCGGAGGGCGACCCCATCAGGACGTGAACCAAGGTCAGCTCCCCGCGCATGCGGGGGTGGCCCCAGCCCGGCGCCAGGTCGGAAACACCACAATCGAGTACGCAAAGCTTTTGACCATCAATTGCCGCCGATGCCTACTGAATTTGGCGACCCACCATGGAAAAGCTCAGCAGCCAGCCGGCTCGAATCGCCTACTGAAGTAGCCAACGGTGGCCGTATCTCCGCCGACCCTAAAACCACAGGTCATCGTCGCCGTCGAGCGCTCAGAGCCGCCTGACAATCAGCTACACGCCTGGCCAGAGTGGGCAGCCTTTACTAGCGTCACGAAGCTCAGGTGCCGGTCGTGATCAGGGCCGCCAGCGAACACGGCGGCCGGGAAGGACGTAGCGCATGGTAGAGCGATGGGCCGTGGAGCGGGCAGTTCGAGACGCTGACTGCTGCCTCAGCCCCTCCGGGCGCCACCTTATCCTCACACTACTCACCTGGACGGATACCGCGACTGCCGTCATCCCGCCACAGTTCTCACCGAGCTTGACAGATCTGGAACAGGCAACAGGAATGGCCCGCTCCACAATCGCTGTCTGGCTGAACCGGCTCGAAAAACTGGGCTGGATCGCTCGGTTCAGACCGAAGGTCCTTCGAGAGTCAACTGGGCCAGGCGCCGGCAGCCGCGGCGATTCTCACGAAGTCGCTGAAGTCGCGGGGTGGTCGGCCCAGAGCTTGTTGCACGCCGTTGGAGATGTGGCTGTCCATACCGCGTCGGATCGGGCTGACCGCGTCGGCGTAGTCCTCGGCGTCGGCCTGGGGCCATCCTTCGGCGACGAGTTCGGCGACGAAGTCCTCCGGCGACATGGGCACGTAGCGGACCGTGCGGCCGGTGGCTTGTGAGATTGTGGCCGCTGCCTCGGCGAGGGTCACCGCTCGGGGGCCGGACAGCTCGTAGATCCGGCCTGCGTGGCCGTTCTCAGTGAGGGCCGCGACCGCGACCGCGGCGATGTCCTCGGCGTCGACGAAGCTCGCCGCGCCGTCGCCGGCGGGCAGGCGCAACTCGCCGGAGCGCACGGCGTCCAGGAAGAAACCCTCGCTGAAGTTCTGCGCGAACCAGGCGGGTCGGACGATCGTCCATTCCAGTCGGCAGGTGCGCACGGCGTCCTCGCCGTCGATGTGCGTCTTGCCCGCAGCACTGTTCTCGCCCGCGTATCCAGCGACGTCCACCCCGCGCCCGGACAGCAGCACGACCCGCTTAACCCCGACTTCCTCGCACAGCTGAACGAATGGACGTGTCAGCAGCTCACCGTCGAACGGAATGACGTAAACCCTCTCCACTCCTTCCAAGGCGGCGTCCCACGTGCTGCGGTCGGTCCAGTCGAAGGGCGGCTCACCTGACCGCGACCCCACACGAACCCTGACGCCCTTGTTATTGAGCTGGGACACGACCCGGCTGCCGGATTTGCCGGTGCCGCCGGTGACCAGAATCGGATGCTCAGTCATGCGGCCAGTCAATCCTGTGCGCGGGATTCGGGCCATGTCTTGAACGCTCGTTTCGATCTCTGTGCGTCTACATTTGGCGGGGTGGACACGCTGATTGGTCTGTTGGACGGGGTGCGGGCACGCGGTGCCCTGATCACCCGGACCGTCATGCCTGAGGGCTGGTCCCTGCGCTACACGAGCGGTGCCCAACTGAGTCTGGTCACCATGCTGCACGGCCAAGCGTGGCTCGTTCCCACCAGCGACGACCCGGTCGCGATCGGACCGGGAGATATCGCGGTCATCCGCGGCCCCGATCCGTACACGGTGACCGATGACCCGTCCGCGTCACCGCAGCGGGTGATCACCAGCGCGGACTACTGTGCCCAAACGGCCCGCGCCCGCCTGCACGGCGGCGTCGACCTGGGCCCGCGGACGTGCGGCGTCACCGAAACAGGCTCGGCCCTGCTGCTCAGCGGCGTATACGAAGGCCCGGCCGGCATCAGTGAACGCCTGCTCGACGCCCTGCCCCGCCTCCTGATGATGCAGGAGGCGGCACTCGACCAGCCGATGCTGGATATCGTGGCCCGGGAAACCGCCTTGGACAAGCGCGGGCAACAGGCTGTCCTGGACCGCCTGCTGGACCTCCTCCTCGTCTCGACCCTGCGCGCCTGGATCGACCACCCACAGAACGACCGCGCAGCGTGGTACCGAACCACCAGCGACTCCATCGTGGCCCTCGCCCTCCGCCTCCTGAACGAGAACCCGGCCCACCCCTGGACCGTCGCCGAGCTCGCGGCCAAGACCGGAGTCTCCCGCGCCATCCTGGCCCGCCGCTTCGCCACCGAGGTGGGCGAACCCCCCATGCGTTACCTCATCGGTCGGCGCATCGCCCTAGCCGCCGACCTCCTACGCGAAACCGAGGCCACTGTCGGCTCGATCGCCAGAAAGGTCGGCTACGCCAACGCATTCGCGCTCAGCGTCGCCTTCAAACGCCGCCGCGGCATAACCCCCACCGAACACCGCACCAGCATCGCTCTCCACACCCACACAGCCGGATCGGACGGACCCCAGCAGGCCACCGACGCCCCCAGATAACCGGCACCGCCACGCCCGCCCGGCAAGTGAGCCGACGCTGGCCCATAGTGACAGATCGGAAAGACCGTCGCCCCAGCGTTCGGCATTCTCCACCTCGACCACGCCCGCACCACATGACGACCCTCGGTAGCCAAGTCATTGCGCGGAAAGGCTCACTGGCTGGTAGTGCTCTATGCGCGTGGCGACGGAGAGCAACCCAGGAGGTAGCACTACCCGAGCGAATGCCAGTCCTCGAATGCCAGTCCTCGAAATGTCCGGTCTCAGGACCTCCGTGACAGATCAGTCTCGGGACATGGGTGACACGTCCAGCTAGAAATCTTTGGCTGGCAAGGTTAGGGATGTGTTCGTGTAGCGACGGCGACAGCTACTGCGGTACGACCAAGCCGTGCACGGCGGTGTCCGGGGTTGAGGAAGATCGGTACAGCGGTTAGCGGTTGTAATGATCTTGTCCGTTAGGCGAACCCCCAACGGACACCGTCCCCGCTGACCCCGGCGCCACGGTGACCAGCGGCGCGATCTGTCTCACATAGGGTGTCCGATGATCTGTCCGGTGAGCGGGGGGCTATCCGTTATCGATAGGCTCACCGGCATGACCGCCGTGCTGATCGGGCTACGCCCGTTGCTCCACCGACAAGCAGGACCTGCAAGCCAACCGGCAGATCCTGCTCGACCTCGGCGTGCCCGCTGATCAGATCTACCTCGACCGGGCGTACTCCGGCACCAACCGCGCCCGGCCCGGCCTGGACCAGGCCCTGGCCGCCGTCCGTCCCGGCGACACCCTCGTCGTACCGAAACTCGACCGACTCGCCCGCTCGGCTCCCGACGCCCGGGCCATCGGTGACTCCCTCGCCGCCCGCAGCATCCGCCTACAGCTGGGCACGATGATCTACGACCCGACCGACCCGATGGGCAAGATGTTCTTCAACATCCTGGCCACCTTCGCCGAGTTCGAGGTCGACCTGCTGCGCATGCGCACCCGCGAAGGCATGGCCATCGCGAAGGCCAAGGGCAAGTTGAAGGGCCGGGCCCCGAAACTGTCGAAGACCCGGCAGGCGCACCTGCTCAAGCTGCACGCCGCCGGCGAGCACACCATCGCCGAACTGGCGGAGCTGTTCGAGGTGTCGCGCCCGACGGTGTACCGAGTCCTCGACCGCGCCAGCATCACGACAGCCACAGCGGATGCGGTATGACCGCCGCAACACGTACTCCACCCCGGCCTGAACACCCCCATGGGAAGCGAGCACCACACCGTGTCGATCACCGCTGACAGAACCGCCCTCACCGACCCCGCCCGGCTAGCTGCGGTACGCCGTTACGAGATCCTCGACGCCCCCACCGACGGCCAGTTCGACACCATCGCGACGGCCGCCGCAGCGGTGTGTGGCACTCCGATCGCCACGGTCAGCATCGTCGACGCCGACCGGGTCTGGTTCGCCGCGACCCAGGGACTGGATGGCGTCGCGCAGGTCGGCACCGAACCGGGACTGTGCGCGTCCGCGTTCTGCGCCGAGGGCCCGTACGTGGTCAACGACGCGGTCACGGATCCGCGCACCCTCGACCATCCATTAGTACGCGGCGAGCTGGGGCTGCGGTTCTACGCCGCCGCCCCGATCATCACCGCCGACGGGCACCACCTCGGCACCGTTACCGCGATCGACGCTATGCCTCGGGAGTTGACCGAGGCGCAGACGACCGTGCTCGGTCATCTCGCCGACCAGGTCGCGCAGCACCTGGAGCTACGCCTGGCCACCATCAAGGCGGTACGCGCCGAACGCCAGCTCCGCGCCGAGGCCGAGCAACGCGCCGCCGCCGCCGCCGAGCTCGCCGCCCAGATGCGAGCCGCGGCTGCCGTACAGGCCACCACGCCGCACCCTGAGCACTGCCAGCTCGGCGGCACCGCCGGCTGCACCGCGCCGGCCGAGCTGAAGATCGCCGACTCGTGGGGCGACTCAGCATGGGGCTGCACCACCCACGTCGAAGAGGCCATCCTCAACCTCCGTTCGGTGTTCATCGCCACCGAGGAACTCGGTGGCCTGGCCGCCTACCTCAACCGCTGACCGTCACCACGAACCAACCGTCCGGCCCGCGCGTGCGGCACCGGCAGCCGGGTGACCGCCCGCCACGCGCGCACCCCGCCGCTACCGGCCTCGTGGTGCACTTGTTGTCTTCCCCGGCTGTCACTGGGTGGCAGCTTCGGGATCGCGCAACGGCCGCAGTGTCTGCTCGGCGCTCGGGGCAGGGAAGCTGTAGCGGCCGAGCATGTTGATGTGCGCGTACCCGAGCGGGGAGAGCCTCGCTGCGTCTTCGTCGTGGACCGGGTAGCCCTGGCCGCGCAGCACGTTGACGGCCAGGTCGATGTAGCGGGTATTCCACAGCACGACCGCGTTGAGCACGAGCCCGAGCGCGCCCAACTGGTCCTCTTGGCCCGCTCGATAGGGCTGCATGATGTCGCCGCGGTGCCCGTGCAGGATCTTGCGGGCCAGGGAGTGGCGGGACTCGCCGATGTTCAGCTGCCGGGTGACGGTGCGCCGGTAGGTCTCGTCGACCGGGTCGACCATCGCGAGCAGGTGCAGCGTCTTGGCGATCCGGCCGTACTCGGCCAGGGCCTGCCCGAGCGTGGTCGGGGAGCCGTCGCGGGTCAGCATCCGCAGCAGGTCGTAGGCGCGGACCTGGTTGGTGACAAGGGAGCCGGCCACCCGCAGCATGTCCGGCCAGTGCGTTACGATCCGGTCGCGCCCGCAGCGCGGCGAGCGCCCGGGCCTCGTCGGCGCGCGGCGTGGTCATGTGTCCGCAGGAGCAGGCCGCGCGTACGCGCCGGCCGGACGGCAGGATCCCGGCGACCAGATGCACCAGGGAGGGGCCGGGCGCACCGCGCTGGCCGTGCTCGATGTTGCTGGGCATCAGTGTTCCTCGCCCGCCCGGGCGGGCCCGGTGGTGCGCTCAATGCTGGTCATCATGCGGTTCCTCCACATGGAGATGATCAAGTGAGGGTCGGGGCCAATACCCGTGGTCCCGACCCCCGCAAGGTCAGGTGGTGGGCTTGTCGATCGAGGCGATGACGACGTCGCCGAGGGCAGCGCCGAGGCGGTCCAGGTGGTGCGCGACCCGCAGCAGCTGCCCCGCCGTGTACGGGCGCGGGCTGGCGCCTCCGGGCACGGTGAGGGTGCGCTCGGGGTCCCCGGCGACCGTCACGGTCACCGGCGGGGCGTAGTCCTCGCCGTCGTGGGCCGGGGTCAGCTCGACCGTGGCGGCGAACGCGGTCGCCGCGTTGAACGGCACGTCCAGTGCGATGACGTCGGCGCGTTCGACGTGCGCGACCGCGTCGGGGAGGCTCATGTCGGACCCGGCGATCCGCAGGGCGGTGTCGGCGATGTCCGAGGCGTTGAAGGCCACCTCCGACCAGCGCGAGGTGTGCACGCTCGTCTCCGGCTCGACGCCTCGCAGTTGTTTTTGGTCTGGAAACGATGGGCGGGCCTCTACGCAGGCACCCTGCCGGTCGTGACAGCCCCGAAGGAAAATCTTGGCCGGGGATGTCGAGATGCAGGGCGCGGCTCCGACCGAGAGCCGACGCCGAGCGACCGGGCACGCGACGAGAAGGAGCTACCGATGAAGTACATGATCATGATGTTCAGCGGGATGGGAGCGTCGCTGGTCGACCGCAGCCCGGAGTGGAT
>NZ_SMJY01000048.1:0-33058 GCF_004348355.1 Micromonospora sp. KC721
CCCGGCAGCCCTGCGCCCCCGACGGGTACCCCCTGGTCATCCTCGGTACCTCCGGGCACGCCCGGGAGATCGCCTGGATCGCCGAGCAGGCCGGTCGACGGGTGCTGGGGTGCGTCGGCCCGTACCGGCCGGCGGAGACCACCCGGCTGCCGGTGCCCTGGCTTGGCGAGGACGACCGGCTCGGCACCGACGACCCGGCCGTGCGGTACGTCGTCGGGGTCGGCGACGGCGCGGTCCGGGCCCGGATCGACCGGGCCGCCGGGCGCAACGGACATCCCGCCGAATCGTTGGTCTCCCCGGCGGCGGTGGTCGGCGCCCGGTGCTCGCTGGGTGACGGCAGCGTCCTGTGGCCCGGCGCGGTGCTCACCACCGACGTGCGGCTCGGCCGGCACGTGCACGTGGGCACCCGGGCCACGGTGAGCCACGACACGGAGATCGGTGACTACGCGACCCTGCTGCCCGGCTGCACCGTGGCCGGCGGCACCCGGATCGGCAGCGGCGCCACCGTCTGCGCCGGGGCCACCGTGGTCGACAACATCTGCATCGGACGCGACGCGGTGGTGGGCGCCGGCGCGGTCGTCGTCCGGGACGTGCCGGCGGACGTCGTCGTGGTCGGCGTGCCCGCCCGGATCCTGCGCGCCACCCGGCCGAGCGCGCACTGAACCGCAGCTCCACCTCACTTCTTCCTGGAAAGGCGCGGCATGAGTCGAGTCGCACTCATCACCGGCATCACCGGGCAGGACGGCAGTTACCTGTCGGAACTCCTGCTCGACAAGGGCTACACGGTGCACGGCCTCAAGCGCCGGTCGTCGAGCTTCAACACCGAGCGGATCGACCGGATCGACGTCCACCCGCGACACCCGGACGCACGCCTGTTCCTGCACTACAGCGACCTGTCCGACGCGGGTTCGCTGGTCGGGCTGCTGCGGGACATCCAGCCGCACGAGATCTACAACCTGGGGGCGCAGAGCCACGTCCGGGTCTCGTTCGACATTCCCGGCTACACCGCCGACGTCACCGGGATGGGAGCGCTGCGGCTGCTGGAGGCGGCCCGGCTGTCCGGGGTGCAGAGCCGGTTCTACCAGGCCTCCTCGTCGGAGATGTTCGGCTCGACGCCGCCACCGCAGCGCGAGGAGACCCCGTTCCACCCGCGCAGCCCGTACGCCTGCGCCAAGGTCTTCGCCTACTGGGCGGCGGTGAACTACCGCGAGTCCTACGGGATGTACTGCGCCAACGGGATCCTGTTCAACCACGAGAGCCCTCGCCGCGGCGAGAACTTCGTGACCCGCAAGATCAGCCGCGCGGTGGCCCGGATCGAGGCCGGCATCCAGGACAAGCTCTACCTCGGCAACCTCGACGCGGTCCGGGACTGGGGATACGCGCCCGAGTACATGGAGGCGGTCTGGCTGACCCTGCAACAGGACCGGCCCGACGACTTCGTGGTGGCCACCGGCGAGGGGCACACCGTACGGGAATTCGTCGAGACCGCCTTCGCCCACGTGGGGCTGGACTGGGAGCGGTACGTGGTGACCGATCCCGCGTACTTCCGCCCGGCCGAGGTGGACGCCCTCATCGGCGACTACGGCAAGGCCCGGCGGCAGCTCGGCTGGGCACCGAAGACCCTCTTCGGCGACCTGGTGCGGGTGATGGTCGACGCCGACCGGCAACTACTCGAGGACGAGCGGATGGGCCGGCTGGTCCGGGTGGACCGATGAGGATCGGCATCGACGCCACCACGGTGCGTCCCGGGCACTCCGCCGGGATCGAGGCGTTCTGTTACGGCCTGCTCGGCGGACTGGCCGACGGCCGGCACGACCTCGCCGTCCAGGTGCTCGCCGGCACCCGCGAGGAGTGGCGTCGCAGGGTCAGCGCGGACGGCATCACCTGGTCCGAGGTGCGCACCCCGCTGCGGACCGACAACCGGGTCGGCGGCCTGCTGCGTCGGCACACCCCCGCCGCCGTGGCGTCGTCGCTGGCGCTGCGCCGCGCCGTCAACCTGGTACGCCAGTGGAACCGCCCCCGGGCCGGCGGCGCGGACGTGACGCTGTACCCGTTCGCCGCGGCGCCGACCCACACCGACCCGGCCGTCATCGTGCTGCACGACCTGCGCCACCTTCACCCGGAGTTCGGCTCGCCGGGCTTCGCGGAGGTGATCCGCCGCAACGTGGCCCGGGCCGCCGCCGTGGTGGTGTCCTGGCCCCACCCGTACGCGCAGGCGATGCGGACCTTCCCCGAGGCGCGGGACCGGATCGCGCTGATCCCGCTGCCCGCCTTCCACGCCGCGCCGGCGACCACCACCGCCGCGCCCGAGCCGGGCCTGCTGCTGTACCCGTCGTCGACCGCCCCGCTGAAGGACCACGCCACCTTGCTGGAGGCCCTGGCGCTGCTACCCGAGTGTCGCCTGGTCTGCCCCGGGCCGCTGGTGGAACCCCAGGCGAGCCGGCTGCTCGCCCGCGCCGACCAGCCCGACTTGCGGGGCCGGGTGTCCTTTCCCGGCTTCGTGAACACCACCGAGCTGGCGTCGCTGTACGCCCGCGCCAGCGCGGTGGTGGTGCCCTCGCGGTGGGAGGCGGCCAGCGGGGCGATGCTGGAGGCGTTCAGCTGGGGCCTCCCGGTGGCCTGCGCCGACTCCGAACCGCTGCTCGCGCAGCTCGACTTCACCGGGGCAGACGCCGCGGTCTTCCCCGCCGGCGACCCCGCTGCCCTGGCCACCGCGGTACGTGAGGTCCTGGCCGACCGAGACCGCTACGCATCCTCCTCCCGGGCCGCCGGGGCGCTGCTCGCCAGGCGCACCTGGGCCGACACCGCCGCCGACTACGCGGCCGTGCTGGAGTGGGTGGTGGCTGGCCGGCCCGGTCCGATGCCCCAATCCGCGTTCGCCGGCCGCCTGACCTCCCGAGGAGTTCGATGACCACGCCGGAGCGCTACCCGGTCGCCCGACCGTCGCTGTCCGATCTGGAGGAGCGTTACCTGCTCGACGCCTACCGCAGCGGCTGGATCTCCTCCCAGGGCCCCTACCTGCGCCGGTTCGAGGAGCGGTTCGCCGCCCGCTGCGGGGCCGGGACGGCCGTCGCGACCGGCAACGGCACGGTGGCGCTGCACCTGGTGCTGGCGGCGGCGGGCATCGGCCCCGGCGATGAGGTGGTCGTCCCCGCGCTGACCTACGTGGCCACCGCCAACGCCGTGACCTACTGCGGGGCCCGGCCGGTCTTCGTCGACGTGTCCCCGCAGAGCTGGTGCCTGGACCCCGCGCAGGTCGCCGCGGTGATCGGCCCCCGGACCAGGGCGGTGGTGGCGGTGGACCTGTACGGCCACCCGGCCAACTACGATGCCCTACGCCGCCTCTGCCGCCGGCACGGGCTACTCCTCGTCGCCGACGCCGCGGAGTCCTTCGGCGCCCTGCTGCACGGGCGCCCTACCGGTGACCTGGCCGACGCCACCACCTTCTCCTTCTTCGGCAACAAGGTCGTCACCTCCGGCGAGGGCGGCTGCGTCACCACCTCCGATCCGGCTCTGGCCGAGCGGATGCGGCTGCTGCGCAACCAGGGCATGGACCCGGACCGCCGGTACTTCTTCCCGGTCGTCGGCTACAACTACCGCCTGACCAACCTGGCCGCCGCCCTGCTCTGCGCGCAACTCGAACGCGCCGACGAGATCATCGCCCGACGCGACGCCGTCGTCGCCGGGTACGAACGGGAACTGGCCGACCATCCGTTCATCACCACTCAACCGGTGGTGCCGGGAGTGCGCCGGGCCCCGTGGATGGCCGCCTTCCTGGTCGGGCCCCCCGGCGACGCGCAGCTGCGCGACGAGCTGGCCCGGGTGCTCGACCGGCACGGCGTGGAAACCCGGCCGTTCTTCGTGCCCCTGCCGCAGCTGCCCCCGTACGCAGGGTCCGGCGGTGAACACCCGGTCACCCTCGACCTGGCCCGGCGCGGGATCAACCTGCCGACCTACGCCGATCTGACCGACGTGGACGTCAAGACGATCGTCGAGCGGGTCCGGGCGGCGCTGTCGGTCCTCACCGACTGTCGGTGACCCGCGGTCCGGACAGCGCCGGCGCCCCGGCGGCGGAGGCGGCCGGGACCGGCACGTCCACCCGGCCGGCACGGCTGAGCAGGTGCAGGTAGCTGCCCCACCAGGCCAGTGCGCTCAGCAGCCCCAGCAGGGCCAGGGCGACGGCGGCCCCGGTCGCGCCGCGCAGCACCGCTCCCGCCGTCACGAGCGGGATCCGCAGCACGCCGAGGATCGACCCGATCAGCAGCGCCCGCCGGGCCGCGCCCTGCACCCGGTGGCCGGCGAAGGCCACCATGGCCGTACCGGCGGCGACCGTCTCCACCGCGAGCAGCGCCAGCAGCGGCTGCGCATGCCGCCAGTTGTCGCCCAGCACGGTCCGGCCGACGACATCGGGCAGCAGCAACACGGCGAGGCCGGCCGGCGCGGTTACCGCCAGCAGGACGGCGGCGACCCGCACCGCGCCCCGCCGCCGGACCGCCGCGCCGGCCGAACGGGCACCGGCCAGCCGGGGGATCACCAGCGCGGTGGCGCTGCCCACCAGGAGGGCGGCCGGTCCGAGCAGGGTCCGCCCGGCACCCAACGCACCGACCACCGCCATGCCGGCGGCCACCGCCACCGCCGTCAACGCCAACTGCGCCGACCCGGCGGTGACCAGGAACTGGGCCCCGTAGCTCAGCGATGCCCGGGTGGCGGCCCGGTCCAGCCGCCACCCGGGCTGGGCGGGCTGCCCGGCCAGCAGCGCCGTGGCGTGCCCGAGCAGCGCTCCCGTCCCCGCCCACAGCGCGAACACGGCGGCGGGGCCCAGCACCCCGGCCAGGCCCAGGCCCGCCGCGAGGGCGGTCGCCCCGGTCCAGACCGCCTCGCGTTGACAGGACGGAACCGGACGGCCCAGCCCCACCCCGACCGTCCGCGCATGGTCGTGCAGCAGCAGGCCCGGCAGCGCCAGGCCGGTGATGACCAGATAGCCGGACCCGTCGGCGAGTCCCGCGACGAGCACCACGGCGGCGCAACCGAGTCCCACGACAAGCACCCGTGGCGGCGCGGCGGACACGTCCGCCGCAGCGGCCAGCACCCCCTCGGTCACCATGGCCCGGCACAGACCGGTGGCCAGCACGTACAGCGAGAAGGCCAGGGCGAACCGACCGAGGTCGTCGATCGGCGCCAGCCGCGCGACGGTCAGCGACAGCAGCAGGTTGCCGCCGCTGGACAGCGCGGTGGCCAGCACCGCCCAGACGGCTCGGCCGGTGGACGGCGCGCGGGTGACCGTCCGCACGCGCCGCGCCAGCCGGCGCCACCGGGACAGCGCCAGGGCGGCAGGGTCGGTCACCACCCCGTGCGGACCGCCGCCACCGGTTGCCGCCGGACCTGGGGCCCCACGGCGTGCCGGCCCTTGACGCGGGTCCGGCGCAGCAGCAGCAGGACCGGCAGCGCGGACACCGTGTGCTGGAGGAAACCGATCATCGAATCGGGATGGCTGCTCGACCAGAGCAGCGGACCCGCCAGCACGAAGCAGAACAGGGTCAGCCGGACCGGACCGGGCGTGCCCCGGGCGCGCAGCAGCAGTACCGCCACCGCCGCCCAGCCCGCGTAGTAGAGCGGCACGCCCGACCAACCCTCGATGAAGTAGACGTTGCCCAGGGCCAGGAAGCTGTACGCCGAGGTGGCGGAGCCGCCGAGGTACTGGTTAATCAGCGCCCCGGTCGACAGCGGCGGCCGGTCGGGGTCGAGCATCCGGGGCACCAGCCCGTACCGGGCGAAGTCGGTGATGCCCGGCTGCCCCACGTCGACGGGCGCGTCGTGCTGGGCGACCTCGGCGAGCTGGAGGTCGAGTCGGAGCCGGTCGCTGGCGGTGACGTCGGCGGCGACGCTCACCCCGCCCTCCACCCGCAGCTCGTTGCGGAGGGTGAACAGGGTGGGCCAGGCGACAAGCAGCACGACGCCGACCACGACCACCTCCCGGGCCCGGAGCAGGCCGCACACCGCGCCGGCAGCCGCCAGGAAGGACAGGTAGCCGAACGCCGGCGAGGTGATGCCGGTGGCGGTGACCGTCACGATCTGGCCGGCGACCAGGAAGCCCACCCAGCAGAGCACCCGCCGCCGGGGCGCGTGGCCGCCGAGGTAGCTCGCCAGCAGCAGCGCGAAGGCCAGGTACGACCAGCCCGCGGCGAGCGAGGTCACCCGGGTCACGGGTGAGGCCGCGACGTCCGCGGTGAGCTGGGTGAAGATGGTGCCGTGACCGGCCTGGGCCCCGGTGATCGAGGCCAGCACGCCGACCACCGCGACGATCCGAGCGGCCAGGTAGACGTGCCGGTAGGACGCGTTCACCGCGCCGACGCCGGGGCGCCACCTGCGGCGGCGCAGCGCCAGGGCGGCCGTCTCGACGGCGACGGTGCCGAGCAGCGCGGCACCCAGCAGGCGCAGGACGAAACCGGTGTCGGGGTTGGCGTGCAGCACGGCGAGCGGCACGATGAGCAGGGCGTACGGTGCCAGCACCACGACCGTGACCGGGTAGTGCCGGACGATCCAGAGCACCGGTCGGCCCCGCTCGGGTTCGGTGTCCGGACGGCCGACGGCGCGGACGGGGATGGCTGCCGGTGGCGGCACGATGCTCACACGAATCTCCTGGCTCGGACAGCGACCGGCCGGCTCAGCCGACGAAGAGGGCATGTTTGCCGGCGGTCGTCCGCGCCGGCTCACTGGTCTGGGTGAAGCTCACCGAACTCTCGACGAAATCCGGGTGGTCGCGGCGCAGTTCCCGGGTGAAGTGGTGGGTGACGGCGGCCAGGTCCAGCCGGTGGTCCGCCTCCAGGTGGATCCGCAGTTCGTCGGGGCGTACCTGATGGAACTGGACGCCCACGATGCCCGGGTACGACTTGAGGATGTGCACCGGAAGGATCGCCGACAGGTCCAGCACGCCCCGGGCCGAGACCACCCGGACCACGTCCTGCCGCCGGCCGAGGACCGCCTGCAACGCCAGTACGTTGCCGTCGACGACGTCGCGGGGCACCACCCGGTCACCGACGGCGTAGTGGACCAGCGGGAACAGCCGCGGGTTCAGGGTGGTGACGTGCAGTTCGCCCGCGTCGTCGACCAGGGCGGTGAAGCTGTCCCAGAACACGCTGATGTCTCTCGTGCCGCCGCGGGACATGGCCAGCACCCCGGTCTCGGCGGTGCCGTACTCGATCACGGCGGATGCCCCGAAGACCCGCTCGACGAGGGCCACGTCGGCGTCGCTGGCGGTCTCGGCGCAGAGCACGACGGCCCGCAACCGGCGCGGGGCCGGCAGGTCGAGCCGGTTGCCCTCGATGTGGCGGGCGAGTCTGAACACCGCGGAGGTGTAGCCCTGCAGCGAGACCGGGTCGTGGCGGAGCAGTGCCGCGTGATGCGCCCACAGGGCCGGCTCGCTGAGGTCGTACGCGTTGAGCCGGGTGATGTTCATGACCGCGTCGGCGGCCCGTCGGCGGGTCTGGGCGACCCGGCCGCGCAGCCCGCTGCCGAACAGGTGGGCGTGCCCCCAGAGCAGGAGGCTCGGGTCGGTGGGGCGGATGCCCGCCCAGTGCCGGCCGAGGTACGCGTCGACCCACCGGTCACCCGCCTCGCCCGCGCCGCGCGGGTAGCGGGTGGGCTGGCCGGTGCTGCCGCCGGTGGTGTAGGCGTCGACAATCCGCCCGCCCTGGAAGACCTCGTCCTGCCGGGCGATGAGGACCTCCTTGGTCAACGGCGGGAACGACCACAGTGCGGCCGGGCGGTCGATCCGCTCGGGCAGCCGGTGCTCCCGCCGCCACGAGCGGTAGAAGGGCACCTCGGCGAGGCAGTACGCCCAGATCTCGTTGAATCGGCGCACCTGCCGTCGCTCGATCTCGGCCCGGTCCGGGCACTCGTCGTACCGGGCGATGGCACGGGCCAGCCGCCGGTGCCGGCCGGCCAGCAGCACCCGGCCCGGCAGGGCGCGGGCCCCGGGGTTCGGGGTCACCGGACGGATTCCGGTCGACGCCCGAGCAGGTAGAGGTCGGAGCAGAGGGAGGGGCGCAGCCGCAGGGCCCGGTCGACCAGGGGGGTCAGCGTCCGGATGACCGGTCGAGGGTGGGCCCGTCCCAGCCAGTTCCGGCCGAGGATCCGCACCTCGGTCAGCCCCATGTCGCGGGCGATGTAGCGCAGGTCGTCGACGTCCGGTTCGCGGACGTGACCACGGAAGACCGGACGCTCGTACCAGTCCGCCATGGACGACCACTTGCCCCGACCCAGCGGCACGGTGATCCGCTTGCGGAGGCTGACGCAGTTGGGCACCCCGAGCAGGAACCAACCACCGGGCCGCAGCGCGGCCAGCACCTCGGCGAAGAGACGCTTGGGCGAGTGGTGCCAGTGCTCCATGCTGTCGAAGGTGGTGATGACGTCCGTGGATTCGGGATCCAGTCCCAGGCCGTCCCGGACGACGTCGCGCACCTCGATCTTGACGCCGACGGACCGGTGCAGGTCGAGCAGCTCGTCGGTTCCGGATTCGTTGGACGGGTCGGCGAAGTCGTCGATGAGCGTGGCGGACATTCCGACCGCGGCGCAGCCCACCGAGAACATCCCGGTTCCCCCGCCCACGTCGGCCAGGACGCCGCCCGGCGCGAGCGAGGCGACCAGTCCCACGTGGAACGTCTGCCGCTGCACCTCATACGCCATCTGCCGACGCCACTGCGGCGGGTAGCGGCTCGCCAGCCGCTCCAGCTCGCCGCGGATCCGGTCGCTACGCACCGCTGCCCCGTCCGGCACCTTTACCACGTTCACCTGCTGACGAACGAACCTCACCGGGGTGGGGACACGTCCGCCGCCGGAATTCCCCCGATCGGGTGGCCCGCCGGGAAAACCGGCACAACGAGACCACATCCATTGACATTGATCATCACTGACAGCATTCTCTCCGTCACAGGCCCTTCCCACGACAGGAGGCGCGATGAGGCGCACACGGCTGGCGATCGCCGGCGTGTTCACATTGGTCGGCGCGCTGGCGCTGACCGCACCGGCGACCGCGCGGCCCTCGTCCGACCCGGGCGGCCGCGACAGCCTGGAGGTGTACGTCGGCACGCTCGACGCCAGGCAGTTGGAGAAACTGCGCGCGGCGGGTGTCGACCTCGGCCACGACCACCACGGCACCACCTCTGACGGCGCCGCCCGGGTAGAGACGGTGCTCAGCGAACGGGAGGCGCGCCGCCTCGCCGACCAGGGTGTCAAGCTGGAGGTGAAGAAGGTCCGCGGCAAGCCGGCCTCCCAGGCGCTGCGCGAGCAGGCGGCGGCGGGCTGGTCGGCGTTCCGGTCGTACAGCGAGCCGGGCGGCCTGCGCGACGAGATCACCGCTACCGTGGCCCGGTACCCGAAGCTGGCCAAGCTGCAGACGATCGGCCGCAGCGTGCAGGGCAAGCCGATCCTGGCGGTGAAGGTCACGAAGAACGCGCGGACCCTGCCGGACGGGAAGCGGCCGGCGGTGCTCTACGGCAGCGCCCAGCACGCCCGCGAGTGGATCACGCCGGAGATGACCCGCCGGCTGCTGCACCACGTGCTGGACAACTACGGCTCCGACCGGGAGATCACCCGACTGGTGGACCACACCGAGCTGTGGTTCCTGCCGGTGGCCAACCCGGACGGCTACGACCACACCTTCACCCCCGGCAACCGGCTGTGGCGCAAGAACCTGCGCGACAACGACGGGGACGGGCAGATCACCACCGCCGACGGCGTCGACCTCAACCGCAACTTCGCCTACAAGTGGGGGTACGACGACGAGGGCTCCTCACCGGAGCCGAACAGCGACACCTACCGGGGCGCCGGACCGAACTCGGAGCCGGAGACGAAGGCCCTCGACCGGCTCTTCAAGCGGGTCGGCTTCGAGTTCTTCGTCAACTACCACTCGGCGGCGCAACTGCTGCTCTACGGCGTCGGCTGGCAGGCCAACACCCCCACCCCCGACGACGTCATCTACGAGACGATGGCCGGTGACGACGCCCACCCGGCGGTGCCCGGTTACGACCCGGACCTCTCCGCCGAGCTGTACACCACCAACGGCGACACCGACACGCACGCCACCGTGCGCTACGGCACCCTGGGCTTCACTCCGGAGATGTCCACCTGCCAGGCGGCGGCCGAGTCCGACCCGGACGACCAGTGGCGACCGGAGGACTGTGTCAGCTCCTTCATCTTCCCCGACGACGAGAAGTTGATTTCGGCGGAGGTGGCGAAGAACCTGCCGTTCGCCCTGGCGGTGGCGACGTCGGCGGCCGACCCGGACGACCCGGTGTCGGTGGTGGGTCGCAGCACGCCGGACTTCGTGGTGGACACCTTCGACACCTCCTACGGGCGCAGCCAGCAGGTCGCGTCGATCACCCGGCGGGCGCTGAAGGACGTCCGGATGCACTACGTGGTCAACGGTGGCCGGCCGAAGACCGTCGCCGTCGGCGAGTGGCGCGGCGGCGAGCGGTACGGCGACACCCACGACGACTACTACGCCGAACTGCGTGGCCGGGTCACCGGCACGAAGCCGGGCGACCGGGTCGAGGTCTGGTTCACCGGGGTCAAGCCGCGCAAGGGCCCGGTGGCCAGTGAACGCTTCACCTACCGGGTGCACGACGACATCGGCGGGGACGTGCTGGTCCTCGCGATGGAGGACGTCACCGGGCTCAGCCCGGCGCAGCCTGGCGTCACCAGCGCCAAGTACGCCGACGAGATCGCCGCCTCGCTGGCGAAGGCCGGCCGCAGCAGCGACGTCTACGACTTCGACGTCATGGGCCGGAAAGCGCCGCACCACCTGGGTGTGCTGTCGCACTACCGGACGGTGGTCTGGGAGACCGGCGACGACGTCATTCCGCGCTCCCCCGGCCAGGTGGCCGGCACCGCCGCCCGGGCCGCCGCGGAGACCGAGCTGGCCGTGCGGGACTACCTCAACGAGGGCGGCAAGCTCCTGGTCAGCGGCAAGTACGCGCTCTTCGCCCAGGCCGCGAACGGTTCGTACGCCTACCAGCCGAACGCGCCCGCGGAGTGCACCGACCCCGACGACACCAGTTGCCTGCCGCTGCTCAACGACTTCCAGCAGTACTACCTGGGGGCGTACACCTACGTCAGCGACGGTGGCACCGACCCGGCCGGCGACCCGTACCCGCTGCGCGGCGCAGACGGGCCGTTCGCCGGGTTCTCCGGCCGGCTCAACGAGGCCGGCTCGGCGCAGAACCAGGACCACACGGCCTCGTTCCTGAGCACGTCGAGCTTCCTGGCACCGAAGGACTTCCCGCAGTTCGCCAGCTCGGCCGTGGTGGACTGGGCACGGCCGGGCGCGGCGCCGTTCGATCCGCGCACCGGTGACTGGTACCTCTACAGCGGCCGGTCCGACGAGTCGTACAAGCGGCTCACCCGCACCGTCGACCTGACCGGAAAGAGCAGCGGCGAGCTGCGCTTCTTCACCTCGTACGACATCGAGCAGAACTGGGACTTCCTGTTCGTCGAGGCGCACGAGCCGGGCAGCGACGACTGGACCACGCTGCCCGACGCCAACGGGCGTACCGGCACGGTCACCGGGGAGAGCTGCGCCTCCGGGTGGGCGCGGACGCTGCACCCGTTCCTGGCCCACTACCAGGGCGTCGACTGCTCCCCCACCGGCAGCACCGGCACCTGGAACGCGGCCACCGGCGCCTCCGGGGGTTGGCAGGAGTTCGTCGTCGACCTGTCGGCGTACGCCGGGAAGAAGGTCGAGCTGTCGATCACCTACGCCTCCGACTGGGGAACCCAGGGACTGGGGGTCTTCCTGGACGACGCGCGGGTCTTCGCCGACGGGGCGTTGGTGTCCGAGACCTCCTTCGAGACGGCTGATCTGGGCGGCTGGACGGTCGCCGGGCCGCCGGCCGGCTCGGCGGCCAACCCCAACGACTGGAGCCGCAGCCAGCAGGCCTTCGAGGAGGGATCGGCGGTGGTCACCGCCGACACCGTCTACCTCGGTTTCGGTCTGGAGGGGCTCGCCCCGGCGGCCCGCGACGACCTGGTGGCCCGGTCGCTGGCCCACCTGACCGGACGGCCGCGCCGGTAGCGGGGCACCGGACGCACGCCGGCGGTGGTCACACCGCCGGCGTGCACCGGCCGGTACGCCCGCCGGGTCCGCCGCCGGTGTGGTGAGCTGGTGCCGTGGCGGGGGACCTGTTGGGGCTGGTGCTGCATCCCACCCGGGACGTCTCCGAGGTGGTCGGGATCATCGAGCGGTGGGCCGCCCGGCACGGCAGAACCCTGGCGGTACGCGCCGAGGACCGGCACCGGGTGCCGGCGTCGGTCCGGGCGGTGCCGGCGGAGGAACTCCCCGCCCACTCGGACGCGCTGATCAGCGTCGGCGGGGACGGCACCATGCTCGGCGCGCTGCGGCTGGCCGTGCGCGATCCGAAGCCGGTGCTCGGGGTGCACCTGGGTCGGGTCGGTTTCCTGATCGAGGTGGAGCCACCGGACCTGCCCCGGGCGCTGGACCGGCTGGTGGAGCACGACTTCACCGTCGAGTCGCGCGCCTGCCTGGCCGGTGACGTCTGCGGCGACGAGGTGGTGGCCTTCAACGACGTGGCGCTGGTCCGCCGGCCCGGCTCGGGTTTCGTCACCGCCACTCTCGCCGTCGACGACCAACGTTACGGCTACTACCGGTGCGACGCGCTGGTGGTGAGTACGCCCACCGGCTCGACGGCGTACAGCTACGCGGCCGGCGGACCGCTGGTCTCGCCGGCCACGCAGGCGGTGGTGGTGACACCGTCCGCGCCGATGGCCGGGATCTCCCGCTCGGTGGTGCTCGCCCCGGACGACGACGTCCGGTTGGAACTGCGTCCGGACTCGGCGCCGGTGGTGGTGGAGGTCGACGGCCTGGTGGTCCGGGACGCGGCCACCCAGGGCACGGTGCGCCTGCGGTACCAGCCCGACGCCGGCCTGGTGGTCCGCCTCGATCCGCGCCGCTACCGGGAACGCAACCAGCTCAAGTTGAGCCTGCTGGACCTGCCACTGCTGCCGGACCAGCTACGGGAGTTGCTGCCGGACGGGCTGGCGGAACACCTCCCGCGCCGGGACCTGCCTCCACCGCGCTGAGCCGGGGCGAGCACGCCGCACGGTGCTCAGGCCGTCGCCAGCACCCCGTCGACCAGCGCCTTGGCCTCGGACTGGATGCGGGTCAGGTGTTCCGGTCCCTGGAACGACTCGGCGTAGATCTTGTAGACGTCCTCGGTGCCCGAGGGCCGGGCGGCGAACCAGCCCGACGCGGTGGTCACCTTGAGCCCGCCGATGGACGCGCCGTTGCCGGGCGCGGCGGTGAGGGTGGCGGTGATCGGCTCCCCGGCCAGCTCGGTGGCGGTGACCTGCTCCGGGGAGAGTCTGGCCAGCACCGCCTTCTGCTCCCGGCCGGCCGGGGCGTCGATCCGGGCGTAGGCCGGGGCGCCGAAGCGCTCGGTCAGCTCGGCGTAGTGCTGGCTGGGGGTCCGCCCGGTGGTGGCGATGATCTCGGCGGCGAGCAGGCAGAGCAGGATGCCGTCCTTGTCGGTGGTCCAGGTGCTGCCGTCGCGGCGCAGGAAGGACGCGCCGGCGCTCTCCTCACCGCCGAAGCCGACCGCGCCGTCGAGCAGACCGGGCACGAACCACTTGAACCCCACCGGCACCTCCAGCAGCGGACGCCCGAGGTCGGCCGCGATCCGGTCGATCATCGAGGAGGAGACCAGGGTCTTGCCGATGGCCGCCGCCGGACCCCACTGCTCCCGGGTACGGAACAGGTGGCCGATCGCGACCGCCAGGTAGTGGTTGGGGTTCATCAGGCCGCCGTCGGGGGTGACGATGCCGTGCCGGTCGGCGTCGGCGTCGTTGCCGGTGGAGACCTGGTAGTCGGCGCGGGCGGCGATCAGCGAGGCCATCGCGTTCGGCGAGGAGCAGTCCATCCGGATCCGGCCGTCACCGTCGAGGGTCATGAACCGCCAGGTCGGGTCGACCGTCGGGTTGATCACGGTGAGGTCGAGGCGGTGCCGTTCGGCGATCTCCCCCCAGTACGCGACGCTGGCCCCGCCCATCGGGTCCGCGCCGATGTGCACCCCGGCATCGCGAATCGCCTCGATGTCGATGGCGGCCGGCAGGTCGTCGACGTAGTGGGCGAGGAAGTCGTACTCCCCGGTGGTGTCGGCGGTGCGGGCCCGGGCGTACGGGATCCGCCGCACCTCCTTGAGCCCGGCGGCGAGGATCGCGTTGGCCCGGTCCTGGATCCAGCTCGTCGCGTCGGTGTCGGCCGGGCCGCCGTGGATGGGGTTGTACTTGAAGCCGCCGTCCTCGGGCGGGTTGTGCGACGGGGTGATCACCACCCCGTCGGCGAGGCTCGCGGTGCGTCCCCGGTTGTGGGTGAGCACGGCGTGCGACAGCGCCGGGGTGGGGGTGTAGCCGTCGCGGCTGTCCACCAGCACGGTGACCCCGTTGGCGGCCAGCACCTCCAGGGCGTCGGTGGCCGCCGGTGCGGAGAGCGCGTGGGTGTCCCGGGCGAGGAAGAGCGGCCCGTCCACCCCCTGCTGCTGGCGGTAGTCGCAGAGCGCCTGGGTGACCGCGACGATGTGGTCGGAGTTGAAGGCGCCCTTGAGCGAGGACCCGCGGTGCCCGGAGGTGCCGAAGGAGACCCGCTGGGCCGGGTCGTCCGGGTCCGGGTGCTCGGCGTAGTAGGCGGTGACCAGCCGGGGCACGTCCACCAGGTCGGCGGGCTCGGCGGGCTGTCCGGCGCGCGGGTGGGCCACTGCGGGATCCTCCTCGGGTGCGGGGTGGTGTTCACGGTTCCCGGCGGGCGCCGGGTCACACGCGGCTCAGGGCTCGACGCGCTGCCCCTTGCCGATGACCACGATGCCGTTGTCGGAGACGGTGTAGCGCTGCCGGTCCTTCTCCAGGTCGACGCCGATCTCCGCGCCCTCGGGCACGAAGACGTTCTTGTCGAGGATGGCGCGGCGCACCACCGCGTGCCGGCCGATCTCCACGCCCTCCATCAGCACCGCGCCGTCGACGTGCGCCCAGGAGTGCACCTTGACCTTCGGCGAGACGACCGAGTTCTCCACCAGCGAGCCGGAGATGACCGCGCCGGGCGAGACCATCGAGGCGACCGCGCGACCGACCCGCTCACCGTACTGGTGGACGAACTTCGCGGGCGGGAACGGCGGCTGCTCGGTGTAGATGGGCCACTCGAAGTTGTACAGGTTGAACACCGGGTGCACGTTGATCAGATCCATGTGTGCGTCGTAGAAGGAGTCCAGCGTCCCCACGTCGCGCCAGTAGCCCCGGTCACGGTCGGTGCTGCCCGGCACCTCGTTGTCCCGGAAGTCGTAGACGTTGGCCTCGCCCCGCTCGACCAGCATCGGGATGATGCTGCCGCCCATGTCGTGCTTGCTGGTCTTGTCTGCCGCGTCGCGTTCCACGGCCTCGCAGAGCGCCTTGGTGCTGAAGACGTAGTTGCCCATCGAGGCGTAGATCTGGTCCGGCGCGTCGGGCAGGCCGACCGCGTCGGTGGGCTTCTCGCGGAACGCCCGGATCCGCCGGCCGTCCTCGCCGACCTCGATCACCCCGAACTGGTCGGCCATCGACAGCGGCTGCCGGATGCCGGCCACGGTCACCGCGGCGCCGGAGGCGATGTGGTCGTCGACCATCTGCCGCGGATCCATCCGGTAGATGTGGTCGGCGCCGAAGACGATCACGTGGTCCGGCTGCTCGTCGTTGATCAGGTTGAAGCTCTGGTAGATCGCGTCGGCGGAACCGGCGAACCACCACGGGCCACGGCGCTGCTGCGCCGGCACCGGCGTGACGTAGTTGCCGAGCAGGGTCGACATCCGCCACGTCTTGGTGATGTGCCGGTCCAATGAGTGGGACTTGTACTGGGTCAGCACGACGATCTTGAGAAAGCCGGCGTTCGCCAGGTTGGACAGGACGAAATCGACCATGCGGTACATCCCGCCGAACGGAACGGCGGGCTTGGCCCGGTCCGTGGTGAGCGGCATCAGGCGCTTGCCCTCTCCGCCAGCCAGGACGATCGCGAGCACCTTGGCAGCCATGTCCCGACGCTATCCATCCGACCGCGAGTTCACCACTCCTACGGGCCGACTTGTCCCACGGTACGGGGTGTGTTTCTGCACTAAGGTGCCGGGCATGAACGATCTCGTACCGCTGCGCGTCGACCTGCTCACCCGGGAGTACCCGCCGGAGGTGTACGGCGGCGCCGGCGTGCACGTCGAGTATCTGGCCCGGGAGTTGCGCCAGCTCGCCGACGTACGGGTGCACTGCTTCGGCGCGCCGCGCGCGGAGCCGGGCGTCGTCGCGTACGCCGAACCGGCCGGCCTGGCCGGCGCGAACGCCGCGCTGCGGACCATGGGCGTGGACCTGGAGATGGCGGCGGGCTGCGCCGGCACGGACGTGGTGCACAGCCACACCTGGTACGCCAACCTCGCCGGGCACACCGCGAAGCTGCTGCACGGGGTGCCGCACGTGGTGACCGCGCACAGCCTGGAGCCGCTGCGGCCGTGGAAGGCCGAACAGCTCGGCGGCGGGTACGCGCTCTCCTCCTGGTGCGAGCGGACCGCGTACGAGGCCGCCGACGCGATCGTCGCGGTCAGCGAGGGGATGCGGCGGGACGTGCTGACCGCGTACCCGCAGGTGAACCCGGAGCGGGTCCGGGTGGTCCACAACGGCATCGACACCGCGCAGTACGCCCCGGATGAGGGCACCGACGTGGTGGACCGCCTCGGCATCGACCCGGCCCGGCCGAGCGTGGTGTACGTGGGTCGGATCACCCGGCAGAAGGGACTGCCCCACCTGCTGCGCGCCGCCCGGGAGCTGCCGGCCGACACCCAACTGGTGCTGCTGGCCGGGGCACCCGACACGCCCGAGATCGCCGCCGAGGTGGAGGGGCTGGTCACCGAGCTGCGGGCGAACCGTTCGGGCGTGGTGTGGGTGGCCGAGATGTTGCCCAAGCACGAGGTGATCCAGGTGCTCACGCACGCGACGATCTTCGTCTGCCCGTCGGTGTACGAACCGATGGGCATCGTGAACCTGGAGGCGATGGCCTGCGAGACCGCGGTGGTGGCGACCGCGACCGGCGGCATTCCGGAGGTGGTGGCCGACGGCGAGACCGGGCTGCTGGTCCCGATCGAGCAGGCCGGTGACGGCTCGGGCCGCCCGCTGGACGCGTCACGGTTCGAGGCCGACCTGGCGGCCCGGATGAACGAGTTGCTGGCCGATCCGGGGCGCGCGGCGGAGTTCGGCCGCGCCGGGCGGCGACGGGCGGTGGAGCGTTTCTCCTGGGACGCCATCGCCACCCGCACCCTCGACATCTACCGCTCCCTGCTGCCCTGACCGCGCGCTCACCCGGACCCGCCTGGACCCGCGCCGATTGCGGCGAGTTGCGGTAACACGCCGAACGGACACCGCAACTCGCCGCACTGTGCGTGGCGATCCCAGGGAGGCGTCAGGCGATGTGAAGGGTGGCGGCGAGCCGGGCCAGGCCGGCGGGCGCGGCGGTCAGGTGTCGGGTGAGATGAGGGTCAGCTTGGGGAAGTAGGTGCGGTAGCGGGTGCCGTCGCGCGTCAGCAGGCGGTATCGACACACCGCGGCATGGGCGCCGATGTAGAAGTCGGCGATGGGCGAGCGCTTCACGCCACCCTGCGACCGGTACCGCGCGTACGCCTTGCCCGCCAGAAACCCGGCGGGATACGGCAGTTCCTCGCGGAGGAAGTCCGTGGCGGGCAGGGCGTCGTCGAGTTCCTCGACGCGCGCGAACCGCACGGACACCTCGGCGTAGACGATCGGGTTGATAACCAGGACGCCCTCGTCACGGGCGGCGGCCAGCGCCGCACCCGACCAGTCGGCCCATCGTGGATCCTCGGTGAGGATGTCCAGCAGAACGTTGGTGTCGACCAGGGTGGTGACCGTGTCGGTCGCCCGGCGGGCGACGGCCCGGATGCGTTCACTCGCCACGAAGCAGGTCCATCAGTTCGTCGGTCGACATGGTCTCCACCTCTCGGGCGCTGCCCCGTCCGCGCATGTGCCGGACCAGCCGTCGCCCACGGGTCTCGGCGTCGGCAACCCGCACGATCCGCAGGGTGCCGCCTTCCTCGACCACGTCCACCTCGTCGCCCTCGTGCAGGTTGTGCCGGGCACGCAGTTCGGCCGGGATGGTCACCTGTCCCTTGCTGTTCAACCTCATCGCTGCCCCCCTGATACGTAATACACATGATACGTGTCTCCGGCTGTCGCCGCCTCCCGGCAGCACCGACCAGTAACGCCCGACCTGGAAGAAGAAGCGGCCTCGACCCGAGCGCGAAGCGATCTCGCGCAGTAGGTTGAGCGGGTGAGTGGACGGTTCCCCATCGAAGATGTCTCCCCCGCCGTCGCCTGCGGTCGCTACCCGGCCAAGGCGGTCGTCGGCGAGGTGGTGCCGGTGTCGGCCCGCGCCTACCGCGAGGGTCATGACGCGCTGGGCTGCAACGTGGTCTGGCGAGGCCCGGACGGCACGACGCGCCCGTTCACCCGGATGCGTCCCGGTGAACCCGGCCAGGACCGCTTCCACGCCACCATCCGCCCGGACGCCGTCGGCGAGTGGACCTTCACCGTCGAGGCGTTCCAGGATCCGTACCTGACCTGGCAGAACGCGGTCACGAAGAAACTGGCCGCCGGACAGGGCGTCGCGGACCTGGCCAACGACCTGGCCGAGGGCGCACGGGTGCTGGAGGCCGCGCGGGAGCTGGTTCCGGCGGCCGACGTCGAGCGGGTGCGGGCCGCGGTCGCCGCGCTGGGCGACACCGGGCGGGAGCTGCCCCGGCGGGTGGCCCCGGCGCTGGCGCTGGCCGACCTGCTCTGGGCGCACCCGGTGCGGGAACTGGTCACCACCGGCGAGGAGCGCCGGCTCTGGGTGGACCGGCCCCGGGCGCTCTTCTCCGCCTGGTACGAGTTCTTTCCCCGCTCCGAGGGGGCGATCCCGGCGACCGTCGACGCCCCGGCACGGTCCGGCACCTTCGCCACCGCGATGGACCGGCTGCCCGGGGTCGCGGCCATGGGCTTCGACGTGCTCTACCTGCCGCCGATCCACCCGATCGGGCGGGTCAACCGCAAGGGCCGGAACAACTCGCTCACCGCCGGCCCGGACGACGTGGGTTCGCCGTGGGCCATCGGCGCGGCCGAGGGCGGGCACGACGCCATCCACCCCGACCTCGGTGAGCCGGACGACTTCCGCGACTTCGTCGCCGCCGCCGCCGAGCAGGGCCTGGAGGTGGCGATGGACCTGGCGTTGCAGTGCGCGCCGGACCACCCCTGGGTCACCGCTCACCCGGAGTGGTTCACCACCCGCGCCGACGGCAGCATCGCGTACGCGGAGAACCCGCCCAAGAAGTACCAGGACATCTACCCGCTGAACTTCGACAACGACCCCGAGGGCATCCGGGCGGAGATCCTGCGGGTGATGCTGCACTGGGTGGGCCAGGGCATCCGGATCTTCCGGGTGGACAACCCGCACACCAAGCCCTTCGACTTCTGGCACTGGCTGATCTGGGAGGTCAAGAAGGTCGACCCGGACGTGCTGTTCCTGGCCGAGGCGTTCACCCGCCCGGCCATCATGCACGGCCTGGGCAAGATCGGCTTCACCCAGTCGTACACCTACTTCACCTGGCGCACGACGGCGGCCGAGATGCGGGAGTACTGCGAGGAACTGGTCGCGGCCGCCGACTACATGCGGCCGAACTTCTGGCCCAACACGCCGGACATCCTGCACGAGTCGTTGCAGCACGGCGGGCCGCCGATGTTCAAGATCCGGGCGGTGCTGGCCGCGCTGCTCTCCCCGTCCTGGGGCATGTACGCCGGCTACGAACTGTTCGAGCACGTGGCCCGCCCCGGCGCCGAGGAGTACCTCGACAACGAGAAGTACGAACTACGTCCCCGGGACTGGGCCGGCGCGGCGGCGCAGGGCCGTTCCCTGGCCCCGTTCATCGCCACCCTCAACCGGGTACGCCGGGAGAACCCGGCCCTGCACCAGCTGCGCAACCTGGTCTTCCACGACATCGACAACCCGGCGCTGCTCTGCTGGTCCAAGCACGACCCGGACACCGGCAACACGGTCCTGGTGGTCTGCTCGTTCGACTCCCACGAGGTGCAGTGGGGCAACACCACCCTCGACATGCCGGCGATCGGCCTCGACTGGCACGACCGGTTCACCGTCCACGACGAGCTGACCGGCGCCAGCTACGAGTGGGGCCAGCGCAGCACGATCCGGCTCGACCCGTACCTGCAACCGGCGCACGTGTTCGTCGTACGCCGCCCGACCACGTCGGCCGAACCGACGCCGACCGGCCACGTCCCCGCCGACCTCACCGTCACCGACGTGCCCACCGGCCTGTCCGGCGGCACCGCCCCGACCGCACCCGCCGCGAAGGACGACATCCGATGGACCAGCTGATCGCCGGTGCGACGCACGACCCGCACGCCCTGCTCGGCGCCCACCCCGCCGGCGGGCAGACCACCATCCGGGCGATGCGCCGGGGAGCCGGCGACGTCGCCGTGATCGTCGACGGGCAACGACACCCGATGAAGCGGGTGCACGACGTCGGCGTCTTCGAGGCGGTGCTGCCGGGCGAGGTGCTCGACTACCGGGTGGAGGCCGACGGGCAGGTCGCCGACGACCCCTACCGTTACCCGCCCACCCTCGGCGACCTGGACCTGCACCTGATCGGCGAGGGGCGGCACGAACGACTCTGGGAGGCACTCGGCGCCCGCGTCCTCGACGGCGGCGTCGCCTTCACGGTGTGGGCACCCAACGCGCGCGGCGTGCGGGTGGTCGGCGACTTCACCGGGTGGGGCCCGGACGACGGCTGGCCGATGCGTTCCCTGGGCGCCAGCGGCGTCTGGGAGATCTTCGTGCCCGGCGTGACGCCCGGCGCGCGGTACAAGTACCGGATCCTCGGCGCGGACGGGCACTGGCGGGACAAGGCCGACCCGCTCGCGGCGTACGCGGAGGTGCCGCCGGCCACCGCGTCGGTGGTGCACCGCTCGGCGTACGAGTGGGGCGACGCCGGCTGGCTGGCGCGGCGGGCGACCCGGCAGCCGCACCAGGAGCCGATGAGCGTCTACGAGGTGCACCTCGGCTCGTGGCGGCCCGGCCTGGGCTACCGGGAGCTGGCCGAGCAGCTCACCGCGTACGTCACCGAGATGGGCTTCACCCACGTGGAGCTCCTGCCGGTGATGGAGCACCCGTTCGGCGGCTCGTGGGGCTACCAGGTCACCGGCTACTACGCCCCCACCTCCCGGTTCGGCGACCCGGACGACTTCCGCCACCTCGTCGACACCCTGCACCGCGCCGGCGTCGGGGTGATCCTCGACTGGGTGCCGGCGCACTTCCCCAAGGACGAGTGGGCGCTGGCGCGCTTCGACGGCACCGCGCTCTACGAGCACCCCGACCCGCGCCGCGGCGAGCACCCCGACTGGGGTACGTACGTGTTCGACTTCGGCCGCCGCGAGGTGCGCAACTTCCTGGTCGCCAACGCGCTCTACTGGTGCGAGCAGTTCCACGTCGACGGGCTGCGGGTGGACGCCGTCGCCTCGATGCTCTACCTGGACTACTCCCGAAGCGAGGGGCAGTGGCTGCCCAACGTGCACGGCGGGCGGGAGAACCTGGAGGCGATCGCCTTCATGCAGGAGGTCAACGCCACCGTCTACAAGCACCACGCCGGGGTGGTGATGATCGCCGAGGAGTCCACCGCCTGGCCCGGGGTCACCCGATCCACCGCCGACGGCGGGCTCGGCTTCGGCTTCAAGTGGAACATGGGCTGGATGCACGACACCCTGCTCTACACCTCGAAGGACCCGATCTACCGGCAGCACCACCACCACCAGCTCACCTTCTCCCTGGCGTACGCCTTCAGCGAGAACTACGTGCTGCCGATCAGCCACGACGAGGTCGTGCACGGCAAGGGGTCGCTGAGCGCGAAGATGCCCGGGGACACCTGGCAGCGGCTGGCCAACGTACGGGCGTTGCTGGCGTACATGTGGGCGCACCCGGGCAAGCAGTTGCTCTTCATGGGCTGCGAACTCGCCGACGACCGGGAGTGGAGCGAGGAACGGGGTCTCGACTGGTACCTGTTGGACGACCCGGCCCGGGCCGGGGTGCGGCGACTCGTCGCCGACCTCAACGCCGCGTACCGGGCCACTCCCGCGCTCTGGGCGCAGGACACCGAGCCGGCCGGGTTCCGCTGGATCGCCGGCGACGACGTCGCCAACAACACCGTCTCGTTCGTCCGGATCGCCCCGGACGGCAGCACCCTGGTGTGCGTGGCGAACTTCTCCGCCCTGCCCCTGGAGGACTACCGGGTCGGGCTGCCGGCGGCCGGCACCTGGACCGAGGTGATCAACACCGACGCGCATCTCTACGGCGGATCCGGGGTGGGCAACCTCGGCACGGTGCACGCCCAGGGTGTCCCGTGGCACGGCATGCCCGCCTCGGCCCCGCTGCGCGTCCCCCCACTCGGCGTCCTCTGGCTCCGCCGCCAGACCTGACCCCCACCCCCGCGCGTTGATAGTTGGCGGCACCGACAGAGATCAACTACGTCGCGAAGTTCACGATCAACGCGGGAAGAGGCGGGCGACGGGCAGCCGGGGTGGGGGTGATTAGACCAGGTCGGCTTCGCGGAGGAGTTTCCAGAGGCCGGCGCCGTCCGGGGCGGAGAGCCACTTCTGCCCCACCGGGCCGGTCGAGGAGCGACCGGCCGGGGCGGGCAGGCTGCCGGCGAGCACCGACTGGGTCGGGGACAGCCGGCGGATCGCCACCCCGGCCACGTTCTCCGGATGGGCCGCGGCGAACTCCCGGTAGATCTCCTGGTCGTGCTGCCCGTCGTCACCGATGAGCAGCCAACGCACCTGTGGGAACTCCCGGGCCAGGCGGGCCAGGGTCGCCCGCTTGTGCTCCCGACCGCTGCGGAACCACCGGTCGGCGGTCGGACCCCAGTCGGTGAGCAGCAACGGTCCGGCCGGGTAGAGGTGTCGGGACAGGAACCGGGTGAGGGTCGGAGCGACGTTCCACGCGCCGGTGGAGAGGTAGAGCACGGGCGCTCCGGGATGGGCGGTGACCAGCCGCTCGTACAGCACGGCCATGCCGGGCACCGCAGCCCGGGCGTGCTCGTCGAGGACGAAGGTGTTCCAGGCCGCCAGCAGGGGACGGGGCAGCGCGGTCACCATGACCGTGTCGTCGATGTCGGAGAGGATGCCGAACCGGACATCCGGGTGCAGCACCCGGATCAGCGCCTCCGCCGGTTCGGCGTCGGCCACGGCACCGGCGTCGGCCATGCCCTCGGGTTCGGCCACGCTCAGCCGTACCGAGGACCAGCCGGGGGTGAAGTCGCCCTCGATGACGGTGTCGACGAAGCCACTACGGTCGGCCTGCGCCTCGTGCACCGTCCCACCGGCCTCGATCCGTACCGTGACGTGCTTTGCCGGCAGGGTGGTGAAGCTGCGCCAACCACGCACCTTCTCCAACCGGCCCCGCTGGCGGGTGTCGGGGCGGCCCAACAGCACCCGGCACAGCACCCGCGCCCAACCGGGTGCGCCGTAACCGGCGTACGCCACGATGTTGATCCGCCACCCGGTACGGCGGAGCCGGCGCTCCACCAACTGGTGCACGGCGTCCTCGATCCGCGCTGCCCGGTGCAGGTTCGGTACGGCCAACTGGCCTGCGGGAGTGGGTGGCACACGGCAACCCTGCCACACCCCGCCGGAACCGGCCACGGGAGGAGCCGGCCCGTACGCTGGCGGCCGTGCTCATCCTGCTGCCACCCTCCGAGGGCAAGGCCGACGCCGGCACCGGCCGGCGGCTGGACCTCACCCGACTCTGCCTGCCCGAGCTGAACCCGGCCCGCGAGGAGGTGCTGGCCGCACTCGTCGGCGTCTCCGTCACCAGCGAGACGGCGGCACTGGCGGCACTCGGGCTCAGCGCCGGCCAACGGAGCGAGCTGGACCGCAACGCGCGGCTGGAGCGGGCCGCCACCGCACCGGCCGGGCAGGTCTACACCGGGGTGCTGTACGAGGCGCTGAGCCTGGCCACCCTGCCGGCACCGGCGCTGCGGGCCGCCCGCCGTTCGGTGCTGGTCAGCTCCGGCCTGTGGGGCGCGGTGCGGCTCGCCGACCGGATCCCGCCGTACCGCTGCCCGATCGGGGCGAAGCTGCCCGGGGTGGGGGCGCTGTCGGCGTACTGGCGGCGGGTGCTGGCCCCGGCGTTGGAGTCGGCGGCCGGGGACGGCCCGGTGCTGGATCTGCGCTCTGCCGCGTACGCGGCCACCTGGACGCCGCGGGGGGCGCTGGCCGGGCGGACGGTGAGCGTGCGGGTGCTGCACCAGCGCGCGGTCGACGGCCGGGTGACCCGCACCGTGGTCAGCCACTTCAACAAGGCGACCAAGGGCCGGCTGGTCCGTGACCTGCTGGTCGCCGGTGCCCGGCCACGCGGCCCGGCCGGGCTGGTCGCCGCGCTGCGCGACCTGGGGTACGCGATCGAGGAGCGGCCGGCGACCGCCGGGCGACCACGCCAGGTCGACGTGGTGGTCACCGAACTCTGACCCGTGCCGCAAGATTTCCTCAAGGCTGGGTCGGATCGGTGGAACCGGGGCGTACGGGAGGCAACGGTAAGGGAACCCCGACGCCGAAAAGGAGCGGCCCATGGCCCCGCAACCCACCCTGCTCGACCGGCCCCTGCTCGGCCGGCCCGGTCCGCCGGCACCCCCGCCGCCGATGGACTGGATGACCCTGGGCGACGCGTTCGAGGTGGCCTGCCTGCTCCGCTGCACGCCTCCACCGGCGACCGGTCGGGGTCCGGTCGAGCCGTACCGGCCGGCGGCCGAGTTCAACCGGCAGGACGCCGCACTGCGGATGCGCCAACTACTCACCCGCCTCGACGTGCCGGTGCAGCACGAGGTGGTCAGCGGTGGGCTGCGCCGCCGCTACGAGCTGCACCGGCTGCACGTGCCCGAGGAGCACCGGGCCACGTACGCCGAGCTGTGCGGTGCGGGGTGGCGGCGGGGCCGCCGCGAGCTGCTGGCCGGGCCGGTGGCCGGGGCGTCGAGTGCGCGGGTGCTCTGGCGGGGTCGGCTCGCCGCGGCGGCCTGGCGCTCCGCGCTGCTCGCCGGTGGCCGGCACGTGCGCCGGCACATCCTCGGCATCCGGCTCACCGACCGGGAGCTGGCGGCGGTGCTGGTGCGCAGCGCCGCCCTGCTGGAGGTGCCGGCCCTGCTCCGCCCGGGAGCCGGGTGCCTCGTGGTCAGCGTGGCCGACGGCCCGGACCGCCTGAGGATCATCGAGCGGGCCTCCCTGGCGCGCGCCCGCCCGGCCGGCCGGCCGAGCATGATGGTCGGATGAGGCTGATCGGGTCGGTCCGGGAGTACCACGTCGACCAGGGCTGGGGCGTGCGCGACGCTCCGGAGACGCCTGGTGGGGCCTGGGTGCATTTCTCCGAGGTGCGGACGCCCGGGTTCCGGGCGCTCACCGCCGGGCAGACGGTCACCTTCGAGGTCGAGCCGGCCTGCCAGGACGGCTACGCCCACCGCGCGCTGCGGGTCCGGCCGGTCGGGCACGACGACAGCGACGAGACCGGGGCATTCCCCCGCTCGGTCGCCTACTCCAGCAGCCTGGTCATCGCCCACGACGACCCGCCGCCGACGTCACCGCCGGACTGAGGTTGCGCTGGTGCGGCCGTACGGCGCAGAGTGCAGCGCGTGACTCGATGCTGGTCCGCCCCCACCCGACGCCGGGTCGCCGCCCCGTCCGCGCTGCTGATGCTGATGGTCCTGGCGGCGACGGGGCTGGCCGCCTGCCGGGACTCCCGGACCGAGCCGACAATCATCCGGATCGCCACCGGTAGCCCGACCGCGGTCTACCACGCCTTCGGGCAGTCGCTCGCGGCCCTGCTCAACCGGGAACTGCCCGACGTACGGGCCAGTGTGGTGGTGACCGCGGCGTCGGCGGAGAACATCCGGCTCGTCGGTGCCGGTCAGGCCGAACTCGGCTTCACCCAGGCCGACGTGCTGCCCGCCGGGCCGGCCGGACCGCCGTCGGTCCTCGCGGTGGCCCGGGTCTACGACGACCTGCTGCATCTGGTCACCACCGCCGGTGGACCCGTACGCACGCTCGCGGACCTGCGCGGCCGGCGGGTGTCGGTGGGCGCCGCGGGCTCCGGCACCGAGATCACCGCGACCCGGCTGCTGGAGGCGGCCCAGCTCGGCGGCGACCAGGTCCGCCAGCTGCACCTCGGCCTCGACGACTCGGTCGCCGCGCTGCGGGCCGGCCGGATCGACGCGTTCTTCTTCTCCGGTGGTCTGCCGGTACGCGGCGTGCAGCAGCTGGCCGGCAGCTCGGCAACGAGGATCATCGACCTCGGCGAGTGGACGGAGTGGTTGCGCCGTGGCTACCGCGAGGTGTACGTGTCGCGGGACATCCCCCGCTCGGTGTACGACCTGGATCCGGTCACCACGGTGGCCAACCCGAACTATCTCATCGTCCGCGCCGACCTGCCCGAGCCGCTGGTGCGGGAGGTGACCCGGCTGCTGATGGAACGCCGCACCGAGCTGGCGGCGGCGCACCCCGCCGCCGGGCGGATGAGCCCCCGCTCGGCGATCGCCACCACACCGCTGCCGTTGCATCCCGGCGCGGCCGACTGGTACCGCTCGGTCAAGCCCTGACGAGGGCCGGGTCCACCGGCCGTACGATCGCCGGGCCGTCCTCCGGGGCCGGGAACCACACCTCGGCGACCAGGCCGCACCGGTCCCCCGGGCGCATGGTGAGCCGGCCGTCGGAGGCGTCGACCAGCACCGCGACGATGGTCAGGCCCAGCCCGGCGCCCTCGACGTTCTGCGCGTCCGGCGCTCGCCAGAACCGCTCGGTGGCCTGTTCGAGCTGGTCCGGCGTCATGCCCGGGCCGGTGTCGGCGACCTGGAGAAGGACGCCGTCGTCGGCGTGCCGGACCGTGACGGTCACCACACCCCGCTTCCCGCTGAACTTCACCGCGTTGTCGATCAGCGCGTCGAGAGCCTGGTCGACGGCGGTCGGCACGGTCCGGGCGTACGCCGGGCCGTCGGCGGCCAGCCGCAGCGTCACCGACCGGTGCCGGGCCAGTGGCTCCCACGCCGCGACCCGGGAAGCGGCCAGCTCGGCCGCGTCGACGGTGATCCGCTGGTTCTCCTCCCGTTCCGCGCGGGCCAGGGTGAGCAGGGCGTCGAGCACCCGGGCCAACCGGTCGGTCTCCTCCAACGCCAGCCGGTGCTCGGCCAACCCGTCCGGGTCGGTGAGGCTCGACCCCAGCTCCTCGACCCGCAGCCGCAGCGCGGTCAGCGGGTTGCGTAACTGGTGGCTGGCGTGCGCCACGAAGGCGCGCTGCCGGTCCATCACGTCGGACACCACGTCGGCCATGTTGTTGAAGCTGGCCGCGAGGCGGCGCAGCTCGGGTGGGCCCAGCCGGTGCTGCACCCGCGCGCCCCGGTCCCCCTCGGCGATCTCGTGGGTCACCGCGTCCAGCTCGGTCACCGGACGCAGCACCCAGCCAGCCAGCCCGAACGCGGTGGAGACGCAGGCCAGCACGGCCAGCAGCCCGATCCCGGCCAGCAGCAGCCACCAGGCGGTGACGGTACGCCGGACCTCCGCCGCCGGGGTGGCGGTGACCACTGCGCCGAGCACCTCCCCGCCGTCGTTGATCGGCACCGCCACCACCAGCGGGCCGTCGACCCAGGGCCAGACCGCCTCCGGGGCGCTGAACTGCTGACCGACCAGGGCGCTCTCCAGTGCCGCCGCCGTCTGCGGCCCACCCGACCAGCCGGGCGACACCACGACGGTCCGGCCGTCCCGGTCGACCACCGCCGCGCGTATGCCGTACAGCTCGTCGTAGGCGGCGAGTTCGCCGCCGACCGGACCGGGTACGTTGCCGCGCAACGCCGGCCCGGCGAGCGAGGCGAACCGGGTGGCGTCGGCGAGCCGGTCGGCGCGGATCCGGTCGGTCTCCCGGGAGGCGAGGGTGGCCGCGAGCGGCGTCTCCAACGCCACCAGCACCAGGACCATCAGCAGCAGGTAGCTGATGACCAGTCGACGACGCACGCTGGGCCCCTCACTCGCCGCGGAGCCGGTAGCCGACCCCGCGCACGGTCTCCACCAGGCGGGGGTCGCCCAGCTTGCCGCGCAGTGAGCCGACGTGCACCTCCACGGTGTGCCGGTCGGCCCAGGTCGTCCCCCACGCGTCCAGCAGGATCCGGTCCCGGGACACGGCGACGCCGGGTTGGCGGGCCAGGGAGAGCAGGATGTCGAACTCCTTGCGGGTCAGCGCCGCGGCTCGACCGTCGACGGTGACGGTCCGGGCGGACACGTCGATCCGCAGCCCGCCGACCTCGATCACGTCCCGCGGTGCCGGGGCGTGCGCAGCCCGCCGCAGCACCGCCTCGATCCGGGCCTGCAGTTCCACCATCGAGAACGGCTTCACCACGTAGTCGTCGGCGCCGAGCCGCAAGCCGAGCACCCGGTCCCGCTCCTCGCCCCGGGCGGTCACCGCGATGATGCCCAGCTGGCTGCTGCGGCGGCGCAGCTCCCGGCAGACGTCCGTGCCGTCGCCGTCGGGCAGGGTCAGGTCCAGCAGCACCAGGTCGCAGGGGGCGGCGGAGAGGGCCGCGGCGACCGTGGCGGCGTGCTCGACCTCGTACCCGCGCCGGGTCAGCGCCGAGGAGAGGGCGGCGGCCACCCGTCGGTCGTCCTCGACCAGCAGGATGCGCACCTTCGACCCCCATTCGTCGTACCGATGACCTGCGAAATGGTGGCAGACGCGGACGCGGAACGGGAGCCCCGGCCCGGCCCGGACACGCCGCGGGCCCGGGACGAGGGTGACGTCCCGGGCCCGCGGCGTCGGTGCCGTCAGCGGCAGAGCCGGGCGATCTCCTCCTGGAACCGCTCCATCGGGTTCGCCTCGGCCGGGCCGAGCAGGTACGTCTTGAGCTCCCGCCGCGCCTCGGTCATCGGGTCGTCACCGGCCCGGGTGAGCGCGAGGATCTTCTCCAGCTCGCCGCAGTCGATCGAGAGCAGGTACGCCGCCCGGGAGGTCGGGAAGGTGCGACGGAACTCGTCCTCCGGCAGGCCGCTCGGGTTGGCCACCACGTACGGCCGCAGGCTCTGCACGAAGTCGGAGACGACGCTGGAGACGTCGCTGATCAGCAGGTCGGTCTGGTTGAAGCAGTCGAACAACGCCGGCACCCGCCCGGTGATCACCCGGTGGCCGGGCCCGTCGAGCGTGGTGGCCTCGGTGTCTCCGCCGGCCGCCCGGATCAGCGCCACGATCCGCTCGTGCACGGCCTTGGCCTGGCTGGAGCGGGAGCCGGTCAACGGGTGCGGCTTGTAGATCAGCCGGACCGCGGGCGAGGTGGCCAGCAGCCCCTTGACGATGCGCTCTCCCATCAGCACCAGCGAGGTGTGGTACGGGTCGTCGTCCAGCCACCCCTCCCAGGTGGGGGCGTAGAGCACCGTGAACGGTCGCTGCGCCGACTCCGCGCCGAAGGTGGCCACGCCGGCGAGCTGCGGGCGGCCGATCTCGACGATGTCCTCGTCGCGTACGCCGACCCCGGCGCGGGCGTAGCGCTCCCGGCCGGCCAGGCCGGCGACCCAGACCTCGTCGTACACCTTGCTGTACGGGTTGACGCTGGCCTGCTTGTCGCTGTCGCCGTGGCCGACGAAGACATGCTTCATGCCCGGCTCACGCAGCATGTGGATGTTCGCGCCGACGTTGGCCGCGTACAGGGCGGTGCGCACCGTGCCCAGCTCCAGGTTCATGAAGTCCACCCCGGCCGGCACGCAGACCACCGGCAGCCGGGTGTCGGCCAGCTCGAAGAACGCCTCCTTGCTGCGCATCAGCACGATGCCGCGCTGGTCGAGCGCCTCCGTCGGGGCGAGCCACATGTTGGCCTGGTAGACGTCCTTGGCGGGGCCGGCGAAGTAGAGCGCCACCTCGGGGCGGTAGCTGTCGATCCAGCGCTGGACCTGGGTGAGCAGTTGGTCCTTGCCGGTGCCGCTGCCCCGGCCCCGCAGCCAGGTCAGCACGATGATCGCGCCGACCGCCGCCGCCGCGACGACCGCCGCCGCGCCCGCCACCAACACGGCGGTGACGTCCTGCCGCACGGCCGCCAGCACCGCGGCCGGGATGAGCACCACGTTCAGCACGGCCAACCGGACGCCGGCGTTCTCCGAAGCCCACTGCGGCGGTCGCGGGGCGGACCGGACCGCGCCCAGTTCGATGTTGCGCACCAGCGCGGAGACCGGGTTCCGCCGGTCGATCATCGTGTTCAGCGCCCCGGCGAACACCGCGATCACCCAGACCGCGGCCGGTAGGAGCAGCAACCAGGTCAGCTCGACACCGGTGAGCGGCACCGTGGCGGCCACCAGCAGGACGCTGGCGAGGTCCCGGCTGAGCTGCCGGTACCCGCGGTTGAGGCCGACCTTGTCCAGCAGGACGTCCGACGGTGGCGACCACCGGGTGAGGGCGTACTCACCGACGACGGCGGCCAGTCCGGCCACGACGAAGACGGGGATCCAGCCGAAGGTGCCCCCAACGAGCATGACCAGATAGGACAGCACCAGCAACGCGCCGCGGGCGGCGGTGCCGATGCGTCCAGTCAACGAGCCGAACAACGAGAACGCTCCCTACGAGATCGATGACGGGCGTGCCTGCCGATCGCTGAGGTCACCGGGCGAGACGCCGCTCGCGGTGCGACGACCGGGGCTACCGGTCGGACGGTGACTGCGACCTTAACGTGAGGAGACGCCCGGTCGTCCTTCGGGTACAGGACTCCCACAATGGTCACACTTCGGGCCACCCCGCGCGAGGTCACCGTGTCACGCCGGTGGCGTCACCACCCTGGCCCGGTGGTCACCCGCCGCGGCCGTAGCAGGTCATGGCCCCCGGGCCGCGGCGCTCGGCAAACTCCTGGAAGCCCAGGTCGACCACCATGTCGCGGGCGTACTGGTTGCTGTTGTAGACGCAGATCGTGCCCACACCCACCCGCTGCACGGCGGCTTCGACGTCGGCCTTGGACGGCTTCTGCCGGCCGTCGGCGAACCGGGCCAGCAGCAGCCGGTCCTTGGCGAAGTCGGAGTTGCGGTCGTACTCGACCAGGTAGAAGTCGCGGGGCAGGACGACCCGGACGCGGCTGGTGACGATCAGCGAGGTCCGCATGATCACAGAAGGGGCGAGGAGGAGCCCGGCGGGCCGGTCCTGCTCGGAGATCCAGAAGGCGATCCGCTGCCGCTGCTGGGGCAGCTTCCAGGTCGGCCGGTCGTGGGTCTCGACCCAGCTCACCGGCGACCACATCGGGGTAGCCCAGATCGCGAACGAGGCGACCATCGCCACGGCCACCACCGGACCGACCGCGACCCGCAACGCCCGGGTCGCCGACGGCACGTCGACCGTGCAGAGCAGGCCGATCAACGTGGGCAGGGCGAGCAGCCAAGGCACCCGCCAGAGCACCACGGAGATCCCGCTGGCCGCGCCGAGTGCCTCCAGTACCCCGGGGACCAGCAGCACGCTCATGGTCAGCGCGGCGCCAGCCGCGAGCAGCGCCGGGGTGCGACGGCGGGCCAGCAGCGGGCCGAACCACAGGGCGAGCCCGCTGATCACGCCGACGATGCCGATCATCAGGGTGCGCCGGTAGGTGTACTCAGCGTCGAAGAAGGCGTCGTCCGCGCCGGTGGCGTTCATCCCGCCGAGCACCAGCCGGGACACCACGATCGACCCGATCGGGTACGCGACCGCGGCCAGCCCACCGATGACGGCGTCCTTGACCCGGCCGACCAGCAGCATGGCCAGCCCGGCGGCCCCGACCAGCATCGGCAGGATGATGGCCGAGGTGGTGGTGAGGCCGGTGGCGGTGACCGACAGGGCGAACACCATCAGCAGCGAGCGGCGGCTGCGGGTGTCGAACCACTCGGTGAGGTAGAGCCACATCAGCGGGATGGCCGCCGAGACGAACATGCCCTTGCCCTCGTACAGCCGGGGCAGGTGGAAGGTGCCGAGCGCGGCGTCCGCACCAGCCACGAGGTAGAGGTACGCCACGGCGACGCTGAACGCCAACACGGGCCGGCGCGGGGCCCAGCGGTGGGTCAGCCGCCACAGGGCGAGGATGGCGAGCACCGCCATCACCGGCAGCGCGAGGTACCAGGTGGCGGAGGCGCCGTGGATGCCCAGGACGTGGCCGAGCGCGCCGGTGAACACCTCGATCGACGGGGTGGGCGGCTGCGAGCCCATCGCCGGGAGGACGTTCTCGCTGAACAGGAAGTCGTTGAGCGGCACGATGTCCCGCTCGGCCACCCAGGTCGACTTGCCCACGTAGTAGACGTCGTCCGGGGTGTTGCGGGCGATGAAGAGCGAGGTGATGGCCACGCCGACGGAGACGACCAGCGCGTACGCGGACTGGAGGGCGGTGGGCGCGGGCGCGGCGGGCGTGGGACCGGCGAGCCAGACGCGGCGGGTCATCAGCATGACCCCGACGGCGGCGACCGCGCCGGCAGTGGCCGGGATCCACCAGGAGATCGCGTTGCCGGCCCGAGTGTTGGCCAGTCCGGCGGTGACCGCGGCGACCAGGCCGGCCGCCACCACCGGGAGCAACAAGCGACGCGGGTAACCGGTGGTGGCGGCGCCGTCCGGGACGGTCGGGCCGGCCGCCGGGCGGAGCGTGGACCACCGCCGCCAAGCGCGCACCGACCACCAGCCGGCGAGCAGGACGCCACTTGCTACCCAGATCAGGAAGGTGACCGACGGACGCAGGGCGAACAGGAAGGCCACGTGGTAGAGCACCGTCCAGAGGGCGAAGCCCAGCACCCCGGCGTCGGTGATGACGGCGGGCGCCGCGACGGTGAGGGCACGCAGCAGGCCGCCGGGGGGTGACGGCGGGCGTTCGGTGGCGGTGTCGGCGGCGTCGGGGCGCGGCGCGACGGCAACGTGGTCGGCGTTCGACACGGGTCGTCCTGTCGTCGTACGGGCAAGGTGCGCGAGGAGGCGGGCGGCGGGCGG